>JBAXTC010000239.1:0-9708 GCA_037130375.1 Verrucomicrobiota bacterium
GACCAATTCTGTCTTGCGCCTCCTGTCCTCGCTCCGAAAAATCTAAGATGCGCACCTCCAACGGTGAGAACTGCCGCTCCTCAGTAAAAGCATTCCTCACCCACGCGCTGCGGTTCGGCTTGGCGCACAGTGCCGAATGTTCCTCCGCCGACAGCCTGGCTCAAGCACGCCCGCCGCCCAGAAGAACGCCGGTGGAGATCTGGGGCTTGTTGCGCAAACGGCCCCGGAGTATGCTGAAGCCATGAAACGCGAAGACGTTATCCGCCACATTCACGGGCTGGAGTTAGAACTGGCGGCCTTGGAGGATCAATACGGCCTGCTGTCGTCCGACTTTTACCATTGCTATCGCGCCGGGGAACTGGAGCAAACGCGGGATTTCATTCGCTGGTCGGGCTACTACGAAGCGAAGCTGGATCGGGAGGCCCGCTACCGTCAGCCCGCGCCGGGAATTGGTTTCGATTCTCCATATCTGGATGTCGTTTTGGAGGATGTGCGTCGGGACTGGCTTGAGCAGTCTTAAGACCTCTTGCTCTTTGGTGGAGAGAGGCCGTTAGTTGATAGTTGATGGCTGATAGTTGAAAGCCCCTCAAGCAACGGAGTTTGGGGATTGGAGGCTTACTCCATCACTCCAATACTCCACTATCCCAGGGTTTTCGATGAGGTCAAGTAGTGCGCGGCGCGTGCTTTCGCGAGGGCCTGTTTCTCCGCTTCGAGCCCGGGAAACGAGACAACGGTTCGCAGGCATCCAGCCAATTCGGCGATGCTGCGCGAACGCCGTGCAACCAGCCGGCGGAGCCGGAAATCCGAAATCCGAAACTTGAAATCCGAAACAAATCCGAATTGATGGGAATGGGGCAATGGACAAACGGGCGCGCTCACATGTCCGGTGAAGACCAACACATTCCCAAGTTCCATTCTTTGCGTTCTTTGCGTTCTCTGCGGTTGATCGCAAGTGCCGTTTTTAGGGTGAACCTAAATTCGGCAGTTGATTTAACAGCAAAGAACGCAAAGATCGCAAAGAAAGATAGTTATGCATGGATTTACTAACAAGAACTCTCAACTGCGATGTCGGACGCGACGCGACTCGGGCACCGGGCTGCTCATGGGCTGTGTTCCCGGTTTTCCCGGCGCCCATTCGCAGGCGGAGTCGCTGACGAACTGCAGGCCAACCTCCTCGCGCTTCGGCTTCTGGAGCCTCAGAGAAAACGTGAAGCAGCCTCGAGCCGAATTGATAGCCGCTGAACCCCGCTTGTCGGCCGGCCCACGGACGCATTCGACTTCGCCGACAGGGAAGAAAATGATTTAAGGACAGTTGCACGTAGTGCGAAAGGGGTTATCTTGAGTCAAGAAGGACGTGGTTATGAAAACGAAAAGTGCCAAAACAACTGAACAGCCCAAGCCGTTCACGCCAGGGGTAACCATGGCGATGGTTCGGCAGCATGCCTACGAAATGTTCCGCGACAAGCTGCCCGGGCATCCACTGACCCTGAAGGACTGGGTGCTGGCGGAAAAAGATCTGGTGAATGCGTTGGAAGCCGATAATATGCCCAAGTAAGTAAAAGGAATGGAGGCCGCTGGATGGCGGAGCGCGCTACTCCGAGGTTAAGCCATCGGACATTGCGGTGCGAGCCACATCAATCGGCAAGGTTTTTGTACTTCGGCTCGAGTCCGACGGTCCTGGCAGCCTCGGCAATGATGGCGGGCGTTGCTGCCTCGTCGAAATAGTTATTGCTCCAGGTGTGCCAGTCGCGCTGGGTCTGGTTGAAGCGAACGGCTTCGCCAGAGGTCGCGTGGACCACATTCGACTCGAAGAGGAAGCCCTTGCTGCCTTCGTCGATGAAGAAGCCGTTGTTCGGCGCGCCGCCGTGCGCGAAGGCGCTGCGATGGACATTGTGAATGTTGTTTCTCCGCAGAACCGTCCCCGGCTGAAAACCCAGGGTGTAGATGCCACCGCCGTCGGCCAGCTTCTTCATCACGTCGTGGATGTGATTGTATTCCACCTGACACCGCGCCTGGGAGGTTGGGGTGGTGTTCCAGCGGTAGCCGATGGAAATGCCGGTGTAGGGCAGATCGTGAATCTCGTTGTGAGCGACCCGAGTATCGGCTGAGAAGGCCACCAACACACCCGCGGCCCCCCGGCTATCCGCGCCGCAGCGGCGGATGACGCAGTTCAGGATTTCATTGCCGGTGGGAGCGTCGGCCGGGTCGTTCCAGTCGGCATCGAGCGAGCCTTCGGCCCCAGCCTGGAGGCGGCCCGTGCCGCGCCAGCCCACCATCAGGCCGTTCCCGCCAATATCCTCGATCTTGCAGCCGACCACGGTGTTCTTTTTGCACCCGACGCCGAACCCGAGGCCAGATGCATTGAGATGAGCCAGGCGGCAGCCCTCGAAGCGGCAGCCTTCGGCGAACACGCATTCAATGGCCACGGGCTGGACGTGTGTGGGCGCTTTGGTGTTCGGCCCATAATGGGCGGCCTGAATTTCCGAATAGCCGATGTCGGGTAACGCAAAATCGGTGTGCTCGAATCGCAGCCCTTCGAAGCGCAGGTTGCGGACCGGCTTTTCCTTGGTTCCAACCATTTTCACGAGTTGTGTGAGGACCGGAGCGATCACCACTGTCCGGGCGGGCTCCTCGCCGTTGGCTGCCAGGTAGGTGAGCAAGCCCGTCTTGTGGTCCAGGAACCACTCGCCCGGCCGGTCGAGACAGGCGCGCGCGTGCTCGATGAAGACTGGTTTGCCCGGACTGGCGGTCGTCATGGGGCCGTACCCAATCCAGCCCACGCTCGTGGCTGTCGTGAGCTGGCGCTCGTCCGATGCCGTGATGATGGCTCGTGAGACAGACCAATTCTCGTAAACGACGAGTTCCGCATCCTGGCCACCCAGGTTTTCCCGGGGCAGCGGCTGGTCGAAGGTGAACGACTTGACGCTGTCGTCTGCCGTGGCGATGTGGAGGACGCCATCTTCCTTGGGCCACCGCGCGCGCACCGCCCGCCGGTCATTGACAATGAGCTGCCGGAAGAACCACTGGCCGGCCTTCACCGCTGGCAGTTCCGCTGTCCACTTCTGTCCATCCTGTTTCCAGCCCATAATCCGTCGTCCGCCGCTGATCACTACGGTCTTGCCACGGGCAGCGGCATAAGTGACGGAATGCTCCGACGTTCCAGAATCGGCAGAGGTGAAGACAAGTGGCGCGGGCAGCTCATAGGTTCCTGCGTCAAAGGTGACGCGCACATCGTTCTTTAGGCCGCTGGCCGCGAGGGCGCGGACAGCTTCCATGGCCCGCCCTGGTGTGGCGAATGGGGCGGATTGCGTCCCGGGATTCGTGTCACGGCCTGCAGGTGAAATATAGAAGTCCTCAGCCAGGGCGGCGCAGTTCAGCAGCAGAAACGCGGCCAGAGTCGGAAGGAGGCCGCGTGTTGAGGCTGCGCTCTGCATGGAGGTTTGTTCTTTGCCGGTATTCATGCAAGGAGGTTGAGATGTCAGGTGTCCGGCGTCAAGCTCCGCCCTCTGGCGTTTTTGATACATGCGAGCCACGCGAGGATGTCATCAAGGGCACCATTGCCGACGCTGATTTCGCCGCCGACCTGGCCAAGGTCATCCGCGGCATCGCCTCGGATGACTACCAGAAGCCCGTCCGCTTTTTCTCCAATACTTACCCCACCGAGGGGCTCAAGAACCTGCTCCGCGTGCTGTTCGCGCTCAGGATGCTGCTCACCGTGCCACGAGCGACAACCATGAACCCTCCCGCCAGAAAGAAAAGCCGTTTATGATCGAGGAAACCCAACTTCTTGCTCTGCTTGCCGAATTGGAATCGTTCCGTGTCGAGCGCACTATTTGGCTTCCATAGTCCACAAACAATTATTCAAATAAATATGACTGCGAACCTGTCCAAAAAGGCGTAAAATCACAGCATGGTGAAAAATACACCAAAAGCGATTCCCTCTGACTCGTGCAGCGACAATCTCCGTCCTGAGATCCGCCAGGCGTTGACCGAAATCTACACGGCCAAAGCGCCCGGCAAAGGAACCGGTCTGGGGTTGGCGACCGTCTTTGGAATCCTCAAACAGCATGAAGGCTGGGTCGAAGACGAGGCGTCCCTGCGCGGGTTGAAAGCCGGTGCTGAAGGTCATTTACTATGATTAAATCCCCTCTCCCTCCCGTCAAAAGCCAACTCCTGCGTTTGCTCACGCTGGCCGTGGCGATCACGCTCTTGACCCTCGGTTGGTTGATCTGGACGGTTTTCGGCAGCTACCATTTTGCCACTGCGCATTTGCCGGCTATCGTCCGTGTCGAGGCACTCATGAGCCAAATCCTTCTTTTCGACGAAATCCTGACCGCGTCCGTCCGCATGTCGGCGGCCACCGGCGATCCGCAATGGGAGGTCCGTTACCGCCGGTTTGAGCCGCAACTGAAGCAGGCGCTCAAAGACCTCATGGGTTTGGTTCCTGAAGCGGCTGCCAGCCAGGCCGTGGCCCAAACGGACGCGGCCAATACCAAACTGGTGGCCATGGAAAATCATGCGTTTGAACTGATTCGGCAAGGACACCCCGCCGACGCGCAAACGTTGTTGGCGAGCCAGACGTATGAAACCCAGGACAAAGCCGTTGTGACCGGCATGACTCAGGTCAGCCATTTGCTGGATCAGTCCATCGGCTCGGAGCAGGCTCAGCACCAGGTTCAGGTGCTTTGGGGCATGATCACGGCTATCGCGCTGATTCTGTTGTTGGCGCTGGGGTGGTGGTTCATGTTGCGGACAGCTCGACGGTGGCAGACCTTCCTGGTGGAAAGCAACGAGCAACTCAGCCAGCAGACGGCCGCCATGGAGCAGCTTACTCACCAACTGGACGGGAAGGTCCGGGAGCGGACAGCGG
The DNA here is from genome assembly GCA_037130375.1 of Verrucomicrobiota bacterium. GTDB lineage: Bacteria > Verrucomicrobiota > Verrucomicrobiia > Limisphaerales > UBA8199 > JAPLUA01. Next base: position 4,871 of record JBAXTC010000239.1, read on the forward strand.
AGCTCGAAAAGGAGATTGCAGAACGCCGGCGTACCGAGTCGGCTTTGCGCGAGAGCGAGAACCGCTTCCGTACCCTCTTCGAGAGCTCGCGTGATGCCGTCATGACCTTGGAACCTCCCTCCTGGAACTTCACATCCGCCAACCCGGCCACGCTCCAGATGTTTGGCGTCCGGAACGTGGAACGTTTCATCAACCTCGGCCCGGGGGACGTATCTCCCGAACGCCAACCCGACGATTGCCCCACTAGCGAAAAGGCTGGGGAAATGATCCAGGCAGCCTTGCGCGACGGTTCCTGCCTCTTCGAGTGGACGCACCAACGGATCACCGGCGAGACGTTCCCCGCCAGCGTGCTCCTGAGCCGGGTGGATTCGGACGGAAAGGTTTTCCTCCAGGCCACGGTCCGGGACATCACCGAAAACAAACGGACGGAGGATAAGCTCCGGCAGTTGTCCCGGGCGGTGGAACAGAGTCCTGTCTCGATTGTCATTACCAACTGTGCCGGGAATGTCGGGTATGTGAATCCTAAGTGCATCGAGGTTACGGGCTACACCCTGGCCGAGGTTCTGGGCCGAAATCCGCGCATTCTGAAATCCGGCGAGACCAGCCCGGAAACCTACCGGGAGCTGTGGCAAACCATCACCGCCGGCCAGGAATGGCGCGGTGAATTCCACAACCAAAAGAAGAACGGCGAAGTTTACTGGGAAAGCGCCTCCATCTCCCCCATCCGGGATCTCACGGGCCGGATCACCCATTACCTGGCCGTCAAAGAAGACATCACCGAGCGCAAGCGCGTGGAGCAGAACCTGTGTGTCAGCGAGGAGCGCTTCCGCGCCATCACCGTCTCGGCGCAGGATGCGATTCTGATGATGGACCCGCAAGGCCGGATATCGTATTGGAACCCGGCAGCGGAGCGCATTCTCGGCCACACCAGCGCCGAAGCCATCGGCAAAAGCCTGCATGACTTGATCGCGCCGGCGCGATTCCACCCAGCGCATCACGCCGCCTTTCCATTGTTTCAGCAGACGGGCCAAGGCGCCGCCATAGGCAAAACTTTGGATCTAAATGCCTGCCGAAAAGACGGCCAGGAAGTCCCCGTTCAGTTGTCACTATCCGCCACCCATATTCATGGCGGTTGGCATGCCATAGGCATTGTTTGCGATATCACCCAACGCAAGCAGGCAGAGGAAGCCCTCCGGATGGCCAAGGCCGGCGCCGAACAAGCCACCCGCGCCAAGGCCGACTTCATCGCCAATATGAGCCACGAAATCCGCACCCCCATGAATGGGGTCATCGGCATGACCGGTCTCCTCCTCGATACGGACCTGAGTGCTGACCAGCGCAACTTTGCCAACATCATCCGCGCCAGCGCCGACAGCCTCCTCACGATCATCAACGAAATCCTCGACTTCTCCAAGATCGAGTCCGGCAAGCTTACCCTCGAAACTCTCGACTTCGATTTGCGTGAGGTGGTCGAGGGGACGCTCGAATTGCTCGGCGATGGCGCCCAGGCCAAAGGCATCGAATTGACCGCATCCCTGCCGTCCGACGTGCCCACCCAACTGCGCGGCGACCCTGGCCGGCTCCGCCAAATCCTCACCAACCTCGTTGCTAACGCCATTAAATTCACTCACCAAGGCGAAGTCGTGGTCCGGATTGCGCGGGAAAGCGAAAACCTGACCCACGCCACCCTCCGCTTTGAAGTCAAGGACAGCGGCATCGGTATCACTCCTGAAGCCCAGGCCCGTCTTTTTCAGGCTTTCAGCCAGGCCGACAGCTCCACCACCCGCAAATTCGGAGGCACCGGCCTGGGCCTCGCCATCACCCGCCAACTGGTCCAACTGATGCAGGGCCAAATCGGCGTCACCAGCGCACTCGGCAATGGCTCCCTCTTCTGGTTTACCCTCTCGCTGGAGAAACAGTTCTCCGACGCCAAGCCGCCCGTTAAATGCAACCACGGCCTGTTCGACTTGCGCGTCCTGATCGTGGACGACAATGCCACCAACCGCCAGATTCTGTCTCACCAGATTGTCGCCTGGAAAATGAAAGAAGGCAGCGCCGCCACCGGTCGCCAGGCCTTGGACATTCTCACTGCGGCCGCGGCGGCCGGCACACCTTACGACCTCGCCCTGCTCGACATGCAGATGCCAGAGATGGACGGCATGACTCTGGCCCGCGCCATCAAGGCCGACCCGGCCATCGCCTGCATTCGGCTGATTATCCTGACCTCTTTGGGGCAACCACGCGACGCAGCGGAGCTCAAGACGGCGGGCATTGACGCCTACCTGATCAAACCCGTCAAACAATCCCGCCTCTTCGATTGTTTGGTCAGCGTCATAGGCCAGACCCGGTTGGAACAGTGTGTTCGGGAATCCGAACCGCTGCCGTCCAGCAAGGATTCCACCGCGCCACCGGCGGCGCCGGCCCCCGCGAAGCTCCGCATCCTCCTGGCGGAAGACAACCACGTCAATCAAACGGTGGCTCTGGGTCAACTGCGCAAACTCGGTTACACGGCCGACGTCGTCGCCAATGGCTTCGAGGTGCTCGATGCGACCCAACAGACTCGCTATGACATCGTGTTGCTGGATTGCCAGATGCCCGAGATGGATGGCTATGAAACCGCGCGCATTCTTCGCCAGCGCGAGCGGTTGTCTTCGCTTCCTCACCCTCGCCCTGCCCCCATCCATATCATTGCGATGACGGCCAACGCCATGGCAGGCGACCGCGAGAAATGCCTGGCGGCCGGGATGGACGATTATGTTAGCAAGCCCGTGCGCACAGCAGAACTGCAAGCCGTCTTGGAGGCATGGCATCCCCTTGCCCCGCCCCCGAGCCTTCCTGCGCCCCCGCCGGTGGACCTAGATCGTTTGCGCGAAATGACGGACGGTGATTCGCAATCGGTGCGCGACCTCGTTGACGTTTATCTCGATCAAGCGGATGAGCTGATTGGCAGCCTCCATGCCGCCATTCAAGCCAACTCTGCCTCGGACGTGGCCCGTTGGGCCCATAAACTTGGCGGTTCCAGTGCCACGTGCGGCATGACGGGCATCGTCACCCCGCTCCACGAACTGGAACACTCCACGAAACCAGGACAGTCACCGGAGAACCAACACCTCTTGGCCGAGGCCCGCCGGCAGCTCGAACTCAGCCGCCAGTTCCTGGCGGCTCAAGGCATTATCCCTCGGCAACCAACCTTATGAAGAAAATCCTGATTATCGAAGACGACTCCGTGATCGCCAACATTTACGGCAACAAGTTCTCCCAGGCAGGCTTCGAGGTGCAGACCGCCACGGATGGCGCCCTGGGGCTGCAACTGCTCGAGACGTTCCAGCCCGACCTGGTGCAACTCGATCTCACGCTGCCGAACATCACGGGCATTGAAGTCATCAAACGCATCCGCGCTCAGCCGGAACTAAAATCACTCCCCATCATCGTCCTCTCCAACGCCTACATCGCCAGTTTGGTGCAAGCCGCCTGGAAGGCGGGTGCCGATAAATGCCTGGTCAAGTCCAACTGCACGCCGAAAACCATGCTGGAAATCGTTAACGAAATGCTCGCCGCATCCCGCCCGGCTCCGGCCAAAGGCGGCGAACCACCCGCGCTCGCCCCGGCCCCCCCCCCGCAAATCCGCCCAGCCACATCGAGTCCGGCGTGGACACCACATTTCAGACTGAAATCCGTGGTGCTTTTTTGCGTCGTGCTCCTCAATTATTGGCAGCGTTGCGTCACCGTTTACAGGCTCTCACCCGAACCGATAGCGAGCCAGCCCGCCTCCTCGAGCTGCATGAATTGTGCCGCCTCGTCCATTCGCTGGCTGGTAACGCCGGCATCGCCGCCTTTAATAACATTGCCGATATGGCCAGCGCCCTCGAAGCGCTGCTCAAAGAACTATACGAAAAACCCAAGTACGTTACCGCCTCTTCTTTGCGCACCGTCGCTCACACCTTCGATTTCCTCGGTGCCTTGTTTGAACAGGCAGCCCAGCCCGAAGCCAAAACGGGCGCGCCGCCGATTGTCCTGGTGGTGGATGACGAAATCATATCCCGCCAGGCCGTGGTTCTGGCCCTGGCCCGGGCCAGCCTGGCCTGCATCAGTACGGACGACCCCCATCTGGCGCTAAAACTGCTCCGCGAAAATCACTTCAGCCTCATCTTCCTGGACGTCGAGATGCCCACGCTGAACGGCTTTGAATTGTGTAACCAACTGCGCCTCCTGACAGCCAATCGGACCACTCCCGTGGTTTTCGTCACCAGCCTCACCGACTTCGAGAGCCGCGCCCGTTCCGTGTTGAGCGGCGGTAGCGATCTCATCGCCAAGCCCTTTCTCTTGATGGAGTTGGCCGTCAAAGCTTTGAGCTGTGTGCTCAAGCAACAAATTCTGCCACCAAACTCTCCTCCCGCCGCTTAACCCCGCTCACCATTGGCGCCTGCCCGATTCAGGCAATGGCAGCTCTATTTCTCTGTTATCTCCGTTTCCTCCTGTTCAATCCCAAACCCATGAACCAACAGGAGATAACAGAGGGAACAGAGATGGAAGGCCAACATAAGCGGCTGCCCGATTCAGGCAATGGCAGATTTATTTCTCCGTTATCTCCGTTTCCTCCTGTTCAATCCCAACCCCATGAACCAACAGGAGATAACCGAGGAAACAGAGACGGAAGGCCAACATAAGCGGCTGCCCGATTCAGGCAATCGCAGATTTATTTCTCCGTTATCTCCGTTTCCTCCTGTTCAATCCCCAACCCATGAACCAACAGGAGATAACAGAGGGAACAGAGATGGAAGGTCAACAACTGGGCCTGCCTGATTCAGGCAATGGCAGATCTATTTTTCCGTTATCTC
>JBAXTC010000024.1:0-25448 GCA_037130375.1 Verrucomicrobiota bacterium
GCCTCTAATCCTGCGAGGTATCAAATCATTCGCCCCAGCTTCAGTGTTCTGATCCAATACCCCCCCCCCAATTTAAGAGCCAAGATGGCACACTTGGCACAAGTAGATCATTCTAGTATGTGCCATTATAGCTCATATCGTGGGTGGATTGTATTGTGAGTAAACAGTGTAAATAGTTGTAACTATAGCACTTACCATTATTAACAAGAATTGGCATATCCAAAGCTAAAGATGATGGTGAAACATTTAACAAAAGGAAACAAATATGACTAACTTGATTAGATGGCAAAGACCAGACATAGCGATATGGCCCGGGTTCGGACGACTAACCGACATCCGGGATGAGATCGACCGGTTGTTCGAGTCGCCTTTCGCCGAATTGGCGAATAGTTCCCGACTGCTGAGCGGTTGGACACCCGCGTTGGATCTGTACGAAGAGAAAGACAACTTCGTGGTGAAAGCGGAGTTGCCAGGAATGAAACGAGAGGATATCGAGGTCTCGCTGCACGAGGGCAGCCTCAGCATCTCAGGCGAACGCAAGAGCGAGGAGAAATATGAGAGTGCCGAGGTTCATCGGACGGAACGCTTCTTTGGTCGGTTCCAGCGAACCGTGACCCTGCCCAGTGCAGTGGCTGCGGACAAGGTCAAAGCGCAATACCGGGATGGCATCCTGACGGTCACCCTGCCCAAGACTGAGGAATCGAAGCCGAAGTCCATCGACGTCACCGTGAAATGACTTAAAGAAACGCAAAGAAAGGATCATAATATGAATACGACAGTTCAAGAAGAGGTGCGACCGACGGTTGACCGTGCAGCGAGACAGGAGTTCGTTGCGCCCAAGGTGAACATCTTCGAAACGAAAGATGGCTACGTTCTGGAAGCCGAGATGTCGGGAGTCACCAAAGAAGGGCTGGAGGTTACCATCGAGGGCAATGAAATAACCATCATCGGTCGGCGTCAGACCGATGCCACGCCCGGCGAACTGCTCTTCAGGGAGCGCCGACTGGCAGATTATCACCGCGTGTTCGAGCTCGACCCAGCCATGGACACCGCCAAGGTGTCGGCGAGAATGGAGCAAGGGGTGCTGACACTGACGTTGCCGAAGTCGGAAAAGATAAAACCGCGGAAAATCGCAGTCGATTAACGGTCAGAACAGGGATTCAGTGGCCTCCCTTGTGGCGAACCACAGGGGGGCCCGTTTCTTTTCTGCACGCGTTCGCCGGCTTCAGGCTCAGATGAGACGCATTGCGCCCGGCAGCTATTTCAAAATCTGGAACAGGCCGGCGAAATCGTCCGTCCAGAGCGGGACTTTGACAGCGTTCGCCTTGACAGTATAGGCGGCGGCGTGGATGGCGGGGGAATTGATGATTCGCTCGTCGCGGGACAGTAGCACCCAAGTGGAGGAATAGAGCCACCAATCGCCCTCCTCGACGGTGTCATCGTAATCGATGGCGGCCAGCTTGTAACCGAAGTGGCGGGCAAGATTGACGACCACCGGTTCGAGGTCGAGGTAATGATTGGAGATATGCACGGCGATGATACCGTTGGTGTTCAAGTGCCTTTCATAGACCTCAAACGCCTCTTTGGTCAGGAGATGCACCGGAATGGCGTCGCTGCTGAAGGCATCGAGCACCAGCAGGTCGAAGTGCTGGGGCGGCTCGCTCTCCAGCGAAAGGCGGGCGTCTCCGGGCGCAACTTCGACTTTTCCCGCGCAACGAGTTAAATAGGTGAACCAGGAGGTTGCCACCTGCTGCACCTGGGGGTTGATTTCATAGAGGCGCAGGTAATCTCCAGCGCGGCCGAACGCCGCCATGGTGCCCGTGCCAAGGCCCACCACTCCGATGCGCCGGGGCCCGGCCGGCAGAGCCTCCACTGCCAGCCCGATGCCGCTTTGCGCGCCGTAATAGCTAATGGGCCAGGCAGCCCGGACCGGGTCAGCAAACTGCAATCCGTGGGTGATGCGGCCATGTTGGAGGAGGAAATAGTGGAATTGGGGATTCGCTTTCTCATATTCGGAAACGGTCAACACGCCGTAGAAATTACGCGACCGATAGACCCTCTCGCTGCCAGATTGTCGCGCTTGCATCCAGAGGGTGGCACCCAGCCCCAGCACCCCCAGCGACAGCCATGCGCACGCCAGGAAGCGCCAGTGTCGAAAGTTCTTGAACTTCTTCCGCGAAATCCAGGATGCCACCATCATCACTAGAATCGTCCACATCGCGATACGCAAACCGATGAAATAGCCGTGGGGGAGAGCGTTGGAGTGCTCGGCCAGCCGGTTCAGAAACCAATCGAGCCCGCCGAACACAAGGAGCGGCAGGATGCAGGCCAGCCAGCGCCATTCACGATCGGCTGCGGCTAAACCACCCGTCTGAGCTTCGAGACCGGGAGTGCGATCCGTTGTCGCACAGACCAGCAGGAACAGCAGCCCGGATAGAAAAAGCCCCCAGTGAAGTTCGTAATAGTCGGTAAAGAGCAGCGGCGCCGCGGCAGCGACGAACAGGCCGCCCATCGCGCCCCCGGCGGCAATCATCAGATAAAACCGGGTCAGATGCCGCGGAGCGGGCCTGAGCCGGTACAACTCGCCGTGACATACCATGCAGCAAATGAAGAGTCCGCCGCAATAAACGCCCACTTGTCGGGACAACGGCCAATCAGCCCCATCAAACAACGCCCAACACAAGCCGACCAGTGCGGCAATCAAGGCGATGGTGAATGGAAGCCGCATATACCAGCGCGGGTTGTCGAAGCAGATCACGAAGCTCAACAGGTAAAGCGCCAGCGGCAACACCCAGAGGAAAGGAACCACGGCCACGTCCTGGCACAGTTTATTGGTCGTCGCCAGCAACAGAACCGACGCACAGGCCGGCAGGAGCAGCCACAGAAGCAGGCGGAGCGTCGAAAGTTGCGCGTTGAGCGGAACGCGACCGCATCCGGCCGAAGCAGATGCCGGAACCCCAGCGCCTTCGACTTCACTCAGGCTCCCACCCGACTGCGGATTTCCGCCTTCCGGATTGGGAGTTACCGTGTGAGTGTTTGCCTTCCACGCTTTTGCCGCGCAATAACTGCAGCAGACGGCATAAACGACCAATCCCCACGCCCAAAGCGTGGCCTGTGTGATGCGAGCAAAGTGGGTCTCGAAGTAAAATGGATAGCTGACCAGGGCAAGGAGTGAGCCAGCATTCGAGAGCGCATACAGCCGGTAGGGGGAGGCGCCCGGGTTCGCGCGGCTGAACCAGTGTTGGATCAACGGACCGGTGGCTGACAAGACGAAATAGGGGAGCCCGAGGCTGGCGGCCAGCAGCGTGAGGATTTGCAATGCAGGATTGCCGCCGCCGTGCGGTTTCCAGGAGTCACCCGGCGTGATGGGCAGCAGCGCCAAAGCGGCAACAAGCAGGACGAGGTGCAAGATGGCCTGGGCGCGCGGCTTGAGCCATCGCGTGGTGAAATGAGCGTAAGCGTAGCCTCCCAACAGAAGCATCTGGAAGAACAACATGCACGTTGTCCAGACTCCAGGCCCGCCGCCAAACCACGGCAGGATGTACTTGCCCATCAGGGGTTGCACCTGAAAGAGCAGGAATGCCCCGGTAAATATCGTCAGCGCGTAAGCTGCCATCGGGGGAATTCTGTCAACGCAACCCATCCAACGCCAGCGCCAACTGGGCCAATGGCCAGAGTAGCGTGCCGGAGTTCAGAGAAGCGAAGCAGAAACGGAAGGTCCGACCGGCAAGATCAGGGGCGGGTGATCCCAAATGCGTGCTCGAATTCGTCGGTGAAATTAGCCAAAACCATCGCGATTTTCGGCGGCTGCTCACCCAGGGTGACCAGCATACGATCGGACATTTTTGGCTTGTAGCGGATCAGTTCCACCGCCGCCATGATCAAGGACAATTGGTTGTTGATGTCGTGACGCATGGTTGACAGTTTTCTGTTCAACTCTGCAATCTGCTCGACGGTCAAAGTGACGGGTTGACTGGGCAACAGCATCGCTAACGATGTCCTGAAACCTCCGACAAACGCAAGCCACTTTCGAGCAGGCCGCGCGCTTGCAGTTCGGCGGCGGCCTGGATGACCTCAGTCATGGCCGGCGGCTTTGCTGAACCAGCGTTGTTGTTCCACGAGGCCGGAGGTGGGCTTGGGTGCGCGTGGCGGACAGGTGTAGTCCGCGGGACCGCACAACAGCGCCAGGGTCTTGCGTGTGTCGAGTTCCCGCCGCTCGACAAGCCGCGGGCACCGCTGCTACATTGGCTGGAATGCCACTTTCAAACCAACCGTTGGTGATTGCGGGGCGACTCTTTCGCTCGCGCCTGCTCCTGGGCACTGGAAAGTTTTCTTCACCAACCGCCATGCGCGAGGCCCTCGAAGCCAGCGGCGCGGAAATCGTCACCGTCGCGCTGCGCCGCGCCGATTTGAGCGGAAAGAAAGATCCCTTCGCGAACATCCTGGAGTTCATCGACGCCGCGAAATTCCTCGTGTTGTCAAACACGAGCGGGGCGATGAATGCCGAAGAGGCCGTTCGTTTGTCGCGGCTGGCGGCGGCGGCGGGGCTGCCCAAGTGGGTGAAGCTTGAGATCCATCCCGATCCGCGTTACCTGCTGCCCGACCCCATCGAGACGCTCAAAGCAGCGGAGATTCTGGTGAAGGAAGGGTTTACGGTGCTGCCCTACATCAACGCCGATCCCGTCCTGGCCCGGCGGCTCCAGGATGTCGGCACAGCCACGGTGATGCCGCTGGGCTCCCCAATCGGCTCAAACCGCGGCGTCCAATCGCGCGACCAGCTTCGCATCATCATCGAGCAGGCAACCGTCCCGGTGGTGGTCGATGCCGGATTGGGCGCGCCGAGCCACGCCAGCGAGGCGATGGAACTGGGTGCCGACGCCGTGCTGGTCAATACCGCAATCGCAGTGGCGAACGATCCCAACCGCATGGCGACGGCTTTCAGAATGGCGGTGGAAGCCGGTCGGGCTGCCTTCGAGTCGGGGTTGGCCGCGGAACAGGAGACCGCCAGCCCGACAAGCCCGTTGACGGCCTTCCTCGTATGAGACTGTGAGATTGTGAAACCCCTCTCCGAATGCTGGCTTTACGCCTTCGTCGATACTGTCTGCCTGCGAGGCCGGGCGCCCCACATCGTGGCGCAGCAGCTTTGCGATGGCGGAGCTGACTTAATCCAACTTCGGGCCAAACAGTCCTCACGCGAAGAGGTTCTTCGCATGGCCGAAGCTATCCTCCCGGTAACGCGCCGAGCCGGCGTGCCCCTGGTGATCAACGACCATGTTTCCGTCGCGCAGGAACTGGGCGCCGAGTTCTGCCACCTCGGGCAGGAGGATTTCTTCGACGCCGGCTACACTCAGGTCAGCCAACTCACAGCCACAGCCAGCCCCCAACCGGCCCGTAGCCTGCGACTCGGGATCGGGCTGAGCACGCACGGGCCGGACCAGTCCAAGCGGGCGCTGGCGGCGGGTCCCGATTACATCGCAGTCGGCCCGGTATATCCGACGACGACCAAGCCGGACGCCAAGCCCATCGCCAGCGATTACCTGCGCTGGGCGGCCGTCCATGTTAGCGTCCCCTGGTTCGCCATTGGCGGCATCAACCTGGATAACCTGAATCGCGTGCTGGCGGCTGGGGCTCAACGCATCTGCGTGGTGTCCGCCATCTTGAACGCGGAGGATGTCGCCGCAGCGTGTCACAGATTCAAGCAGCGGCTCGGCCCGCGCGCCGCCGGCTGAGCGCCTTGCGCCCTGGGCAAGCCTGCGGGTCGCGCCGCGCTTCTCGACATCCTTCGCCCCCCTGCTAAGTTCTGCTTGTGAGCTTTGTCACAGAATTCGATTCGCTGCCACTCAGGTCCTTAGTCGAGCGGTCGCTGACCGCGCCCGCGGCTGCGGCGCGCGCCAGCTTGGGCAAATCCAGCTTGTCGCTCAACGACTTCGCCCACCTGATCTCCCCGGCCGCCGCAGAATTGCTCGAACCGCTCTCCCGGCGATCCCAGCAGCTCACGCGGCAGCGCTTTGGCAAAGTCATTCGGCTCTTTGCCCCATTGTATCTTTCCAACGAGTGCATCAACAACTGCCATTACTGCGGCTTCTCGCGTGACAATCCCATCCTGCGCGTCACCCTCACTTTGGATGAGGTGCGCCGGGAAGCCCGGGCGCTGCTCGACCAGGGCTTTCGCAACCTCCTGCTCGTGTCAGGCGAGCATCCCAAGTTCGTCTCCAACGGCTATGTGGCTGATTGCGTGCGCGCGCTGCATCAGGAGGTGCCCAGCCTCTCGCTTGAACTTGGACCCATGGAGACCGCGGACTACCGGCCGATTGCGGAGGCAGGCGCCGAGGGACTCGTGGTTTATCAGGAAACGTATGATCGGGCCGTTTATGCGGCCATGCACACAGCCGGACCGAAGCGGGATTTTGCGTGGCGGATGGAAACCCCGAAGCGGGCTTACGCGGCGGGGTTCCGCCGCATCGGCATCGGCGCGCTCTACGGATTGGCTGACTGGCGGCTGGAAGCCATCAGTGTAGCGGCTCATGCCGCCTACCTGCTGCGTCATTGCTGGAAGGCGCAACTGACGATCTCCCTGCCCCGGCTGCGCCCCTGCGCCGGTGAATTCCAACCCCTGACTCAAATGTCCGACCGGGAGCTGGTGCAACTGGTCTGCGCGTTCCGACTCATGTTCCCCGATGTCGGGCTCGTGCTTTCCACGCGGGAGTCCGCAAAGCTGCGCAACGGGCTGATTCCAATCGGCATCACGCTCATCAGCGCGGGCAGCCATACTGAGCCGGGCGGCTACACCGGCGCGGCCAAAGATAACCTGCATCACACCGAGCGCGGCAGAATTGTCGAGCTGGGCGCCGGCGAGCGGCCTGCCGCCGACGATCAGGCCACCCGCGCCACCAGCCAGTTCAAGATCGCCGATGATCGCTCCCCGCAGCAAGTCGCCGATCTCATTCGCCAGCTCGGTTACGAGCCAGTCTGGAAGGACTGGGACGCAGCATTAACAGCGTAGTGGAACCCTCATTCGTCATCGCCAACGATGAAGGGGTCAAACCGGAGGTTGGTCCGCTGAACCACCGCCAGAAGCTCTTGGGTCACGTCTTTAAACGGTTGGAACAGGTCTCCAACGACCTGCAAGATCGTTTCGCGTGGCGGGTGATTCTTCGGACGGTGGTCTGGCTTTTGCTGGCTCTTGGTATTGGACTCTGCATCGGCCATTATTGGATTCATTGACATTTGTTCGTGGGCGCAGTGGCGCTGACAGGCTGCGCGCGAATCCAGTTTCAATGGTATGTCGGCGGTCGTCGCGTCAATGTATTGCTCGCATCATCCGGCTGCGCTCCACATTGACCTGCCGCCCGGCTCCGGGGATTTCGCTTTTAGGATTCGGCGCGTGGAGAATTACTTGCGACAAGAATAGCCACAGTCCGTGTAGTGTCCGATGCGGGGTCACAGTGAATCTCTCAACCACTTCGCTTCCTCTTTACGAAATCTTAACGCCGAACATGGGAATCTTGATTAGCCACTGCTCCGCAACCGAGCCATCGTAGCAACATGAACGATTTCATATTCGTTGCTGTCATCATTTGCTTCTTTGTGGCAGGCAACCTTTACGCCTGTTGGTGCGAAACACTTTAAGGACTTATGGAAAACCTCATTATTGTACCGATTGCCATCCTGCTGTTTGCGTATCTGTTCATTGCAATGGTTCATCCCGAAACATTCTAACGAAACCCGCTTATGCAAACTTCCGGCTGGCTACAACTCGCCCTCTTCTTCGTCGCCCTCGCGGTGATCACGAAGCCGATGGGCCTTTATCTCATGCGCGTGCTCGACGCCAATGGCAAGACCTGGCTCGATCCCGTGCTGAAACCTCTGGAGCGGCTCACCTACTGGCTCATGGGTGTGCGCGCCGATGAAGAACACAACTGGCGGCAATACACCTGGGCCATGCTGCTGTTCAGCCTCGTGAGTTGCGTGTTCACCTACGCCATCCTGCGGCTGCAACATTTGCTGCCGTTGAACCCCCAAGGTCTCGGCGCGCCGACGCCGCATCTCGCATTCAACACCGCCGTGAGTTTCACGACCAACACCAACTGGCAGAGCTACGGCGGCGAATCCACGATGTCCTATCTCTCGCAAATGGTCGCGCTGACAATCCACAACTTCGCTTCGGCCGCCGTCGGCATCGCACTCGCGGCGGCACTCGTGCGAGGCGTCGCGCGACACTCCACGCGACTGCTCGGCAACTTCTGGGTGGACCTCGTGCGCGTCACGTATTACCTCCTGCTGCCGATCTGTATCGTGTTCGCGGTGTTCCTCGTTTCGCAGGGAATGATTCAAAACTTCAAGCCTTACACCAAGGCCAGGCTGGTTGAGCCAATGAAGATTTCTGTCGCCAGGGTTGACGCCAAAGGTCAACCCGTGCTCGACCAAGCCGGCAAGCAAGTGATGGAGGAGCAAATCGTCGAGGAACAAACCATTGTGCAAGGCCCGATGGCGTCGCAAATCGCGATTAAAATGCTCGGCACGAACGGTGGGGGTTATACCAATGCCAACGCCGCGCATCCGTTTGAAAACCCGACGCCGCTCTCAAATTTCCTGCAAATGCTCTCCATCTTCAGCATCGGCAGCGGTCTGACTTACTATCTCGGTCGCATGACGAAAAACCAGGCGCATGGCTGGGCGGTGTGGAGTGCGATGACGATTTTGTTTCTTGCGGGCGTGCTGGTCGCGTGGCACGCGGAGGCCGCTGGGAATCCGATTCATCAACAACTAGGCATCGCCGTCACGGACGGCAACATGGAGGGCAAAGAAGTCCGCTTCGGCATATTTAACTCCGCCCTGTTCGCCACGATCACTACCGACGCTTCGTGCGGCGCGGTGAATTCGATGCACGACTCGTTCACCGCACTCGGCGGACTCGTTCCGTTGTTCAATATGCAACTTGGCGAAATTATTTTCGGTGGCGTGGGTGCGGGGCTTTACGGAATGCTCGTGTTCATCGTGCTCGCAGTGTTCATCGCCGGGTTGATGGTCGGGCGCACGCCGGAATACCTGGGCAAAAAGATCGGCGCGTTCGACGTGAAGATGGCAATGCTCTCGCTGCTGGTGCTGTGCCTTTCGATCCTCGGCTTCTCCGCGTGGGCAGCGGTGAGTCAGTGGGGTCTCGCCGGCCTCAACAATTCCGGCCCGCACGGCTTGAGCGAAATCCTCTACGCCTTCAGCTCCGCCACGGGCAACAACGGCAGTGCCTTTGCCGGACTTACCGCGAACACGCCCTGGTATGACACCACGCTCGGCATCGCCATGCTTATCGGACGTTTTCTGATGATCATACCGACCATGGCGCTGGCCGGTTCACTGGCGCAAAAGAAACTCGTTCCGTCAAGCGCAGGCACATTCCCGGTTTCTGGCGGCACATTTGTCGTGTTGCTGCTGGGCACGGTTCTGTCAGTCGGTGCGCTGAACTTCCTGCCCGTGCTGGCGCTCGGCCCGATTGTGGAACACTTCCTCACCTTGCAGGGCAAATTATTTTAACCATTCCGCGAATGTTATGACTCACAAAGCCCCTTCACTTTTCGATTGGAACATTGTCCAGCCCGCGATTGGCGATGCGTTCAAAAAGCTCGACCCGCGACTGATGATCAAAAACCCCGTGATGTTCGTCACGCTGGTCGGTGCGGTGTTGACGACCGTCGGGATTTTCACCACATCGGCGGATCGCGGGTTCATCGCGCAACTCGCCGTCTGGCTCTGGTTCACCGTGCTATTCGCCAACTTCGCCGAAGCCGTCGCCGAAGGTCGCGGCAAAGCGCAAGCCCAGGCGTTGCGCGGCACGCGCGTGAAAACAACCGCGCATCGTCTCGCGAAAAGCGGCGTCGAAGAAATGAGTGCCAATGATCTCCGCAAAGGCGATGTCGTGCTCGTGCGCGCTGGCGAAGTCATCCCCGCCGACGGCGACGTGATTGAAGGCGCGGCCACGGTGGACGAATCTGCCATCACCGGCGAGTCTGCGCCCGTCATCCGTGAAAGCGGTGGCGACCGCAGCGCCGTCACCGGCGGCACGCGCGTGTTGTCCGATGAAATTACAATCCGCATTTCAATCAATCCCGGCGAAGGCTTTCTCGACCGCATGATCTCGCTGGTGGAAGGTGCGAAGCGCCAGAAGACGTCCAACGAAATCGCGCTCACCATCCTGCTCTCGGCGCTCACGCTGATCTTTCTCCTGGTCTGCGTGACGTTAAAGCCGTTTGGCATATATTCCGGGGCTGTGTTTTCCGTGCCGGTGTTAATCGCGCTGCTGGTGTGTTTGATTCCGACGACTATCGGCGGGCTGTTAAGCGCGATTGGCATTGCTGGGATGGATCGTTTGCTGCAACGCAACGTGCTGGCGATGAGCGGTCGCGCAGTCGAAGCGTCCGGCGACGTCGACGTGTTGCTGCTTGATAAAACCGGCACGATCACGCTCGGCAACCGGCAGGCGACGGAGTTTATACCCGCCCCGGGTGTCGCAGCCGAACGCCTTGCTGACGCTGCACAACTCGCCTCGCTCGCCGACGAAACGCCGGAAGGCCGCAGCATCGCCGTGCTCGCCAAGGACAAGTTTGGCCTGCGCGGTCGCGAAGTCGCGCAGACGCACGCGCAGTTTGTTCCGTTCACCGCGCAGACCCGCATGAGCGGCGTGGATTTCGCCACAGTTGACGCCAAGCCGGCGCGACGCATTCGCAAAGGCGCGGCGGAAGCGATGCGTGTTTACGTTGACCTCGAGGGCGGTGTGTTTCCCAAAGAGGTGGCTGATGCCGTGGACAAGGTTTCCCGCGTGGGCGGCACGCCGCTCGTCGTCACAGATGGCAAAGAAGTCCTTGGCGTGATTCATTTGAAGGACATTGTCAAAGGCGGCATCAAGGAACGCTTCGCCCAACTCCGCAAGATGGGCATCCGCACCGTGATGATTACGGGCGACAACAAACTCACCGCCGCCGCCATCGCCGCAGAAGCTGGTGTGGACGATTTTCTGGCCGAGGCCACACCGGAAGACAAACTCGCGCTCATTCGCAAAGAACAAAGCGGCGGACGCATGGTCGCGATGATTGGCGACGGGACGAATGACGCGCCCGCGCTCGCACAGGCTGACGTTGGCGTGGCCATGAACACCGGCACGCAAGCCGCGAAGGAAGCCGGCAACATGGTGGACCTCGACTCGAATCCGACGAAGCTCATCGAGATCATCGAAATCGGAAAGCAACTGCTCATCACGCGCGGTTCGCTCACCACCTTCAGCATCGCCAACGATGTGGCAAAGTACTTCGCGATCATCCCGGCGATGCTCGTGGCGACGTTTCCCGCCATCGCGCCGCTCAACATCATGGGGCTGCATAGTCCAAACAGTGCCATCTTGAGCGCCATCATATTCAACGCGCTCATTATCGTTGCCCTGATTCCGCTGGCGTTGCGCGGCGTGAAGTTCAAGCCGATTGGCGCGCTCGCCATCCTGCAACGCAACCTGCTCATCTACGGCCTTGGCGGCGTCATCATTCCGTTCGTCGGCATCAAGGTAATTGATGTCATCATTACCAGCCTCACACTTGTCTAAACTTATGAAAAAGCATTTCTTCGAACTTCGCAGCGCAATCGCAGCCACGCTGATTTTCGCCGTCGTCTGTTGCGGGCTGTATCCGCTGGTGGTGTTCGGCGTCGCACAGATGTTTTTCCCCGCCAAAGCCAACGGCAGCCTGATCGTGGACGCGGACGGAACGGTGCGCGGCTCGCGGCTGCTTGGCCAACAATTCACCGCCGACAAGTATTTCCACTCGCGCCCATCGGCCGCGGGCAACGGCTACGACGCCGCGAATTCCAGCGGCAGCAACCTCGGCCCGACTTCTCAGAAGTTGCGCGACGCCATCGCGCAAAACATTTCCGACTACCGAACGCAAAACGGCCTCGCTACCAACGCGCCCGCTCCTGCCGATGCCGTCACCGCCTCCGGCAGCGGACTTGATCCACACATCAGCTTGCGCAACGCGGAACTCCAGACGCCGCGCGTGGCGAAAGCCCGCAACCTCACCGAAGCAAAAGTTCGCGAACTGATCCGCGCGAACACCGATTCCTCCGACATCGGTTTTCTCGGCGCGCCGGGCGTGAATGTTTTGAAGCTGAATCTTGCCTTGGACAAGCTGTGAACCAAGTCGTGATATTCTCCGTGCCGACCGGAGCGACGCAACACGACTTTGAGACCGCGCTGCGCGAACATTTCCAATCACCGGACTTCGACGATTCCCGATGTCAAACGAAGCGGATTGAAACTGAATCAGGTGACGCGTATGAATTACCCATGTGGACATGGTTCATCCCCAATCCATGTCCTTAGCCAAACCGCGAGCCGTTCGGAAAGTTTTAAGCTGTATCCGGTCTTGGATTCGCTAAAATGAATGTGTGAGTGATGGCAACCGACCAAATCCTGACGCGCTTCTGGCCGCGCTGCACCGTGACGAAGCGAAGCAGCATCGCGGTCGGTTGAAAGTATTCCTCGGCATGTCTCCCGGCGTAGGCAAAACCTGCGCCATGCTCGAAGCCGCCCGACGTGAACTCGCCGCCGGGCGCGATTTGGTCATCGGTTATGTCGAGACACATGGCCGCGCGGAAACTGACTCGCTAACACAAGGGTTGCCAGCGATTCCACGCCGCACAGTTGAGCATCGCGGCATCGCTCTCACCGAAATGGATCTCGACGCCGTCCTCGCGCGCCGTCCTAAACTTGCGCTCGTGGACGAACTGGCGCACACAAACGTCCCCGGCTCGCGCCATCCGAAACGCTGGCAGGACGTGCAGGAACTGCTCGATGCCGGCATTGATGTCTTCACCACCCTCAATGTGCAGCATGTCGAGAGTCGCGCTGACACCGTGCGCCAGATCACGGGCACGGACATTCGCGAGACCGTGCCTGACAGTGTGCTCGACGACACGGTGATTGAATTGGTTGACCTCCCGCCCGCCGAACTTGTTCAGCGCTTGCACCAAGGCAAGGTGTATTTGCCAGATCGCGCCGCTTCTGCCGCGCAACACTTTTTTCGTGAAGCCAACCTCACCGCGTTGCGGGAACTGGCCCTGCATCTGGTGGCCGATCACGTCGGCGCGGACACGCGGGTATTTCGCCACACACAGACCAGCGGTGTCCCGTGGAAGACCAGTCATTGTCTGCTCGTTGCCGTCGGCCCAGGTCCGTTTTCCGAGCCGCTCATCCGTTGGACGCGCCGCATGGCCGATGGGTTGCAATGCCGCTGGCTCGCGGTGCATGTTGAGCGCCCACACCCGCTGACGGAAGCCGCCCAAGGCCAGCTTGAAAAGAATCTCTCCGCCGCACGGGAACTTGGCGCGGAAGTCGTCACCACCACGGACGACGATCTGGTGCGCGGACTATTGCGCGTGGCGCGCGAGCAAAACGCCACGCAAATCATTGTGGGCAAACCTGCCGGGACAGGTTGGTTGGAATGGTTGCGCGGCGACCGTTTGCTGAAACGACTGGCGCGGGAAAGTGGCGACATCGATCTGCACGTCGTGCGCGCTGAAAAGGCGAGTGGCGCGCAAGTTTCACGGGTTTGGCGTCCGGTATTCGCCTCGAATGTTCAACAATACGTGTTTGCTGCCGGAGTGGTGGCGGCCACAGGAATGTTGAATCTCGGATTGATGGCGCTGGCCGGGCCGCGTGTGCCCGGAATGGTTTTTCTGCTCGCGGTGGTGGTGTTGGCGCTGAAAGTCGGGCGCGGGCCGGTGTTACTGGCGGGCGCATTGAGTGCGCTTGTTTGGAATTATTTGTTCTTCCCGCCACGCTTCACGTTTGTCATTGGAAACGTCGAGGACGCCATTTTGTTCGCCGCTTATTTCATTGTCGCGCTTGTATTGGGCCAACTCGTAGCGCGCATCCGCACACAGGAACAAGCCGAGCGGCGCCGCGAGGAGCGCGCCGTTGCGCTCTACCAACTGACCCGCGATCTGGCCGAAGCGACTTCGCGCGATGAAGTCGTCTGGCAACTCGTCTCCCAAGTCAGCCGAGTGTTTAACGCTCCTGTCGCAATCGCATTACCGATGAACGACAAGCTGACCGCGCATCCCGACAGTTCGCTGACGCTTTCGGAAAAAGAATTGAGCGTCGCCGATTGGGCGTTCCGCCAGTGCAAAGCCGCCGGGCGCTTCACCGACAATCTCCCCGGCGCGGAGGCATTGTATTTGCCGCTGGCGACGGAGCGAAAGACGTTCGGAGTTTTGGCGTTGAGCCTGCAAGTCAAGCCCCTGACACTCGCGCAACGCGATCTGCTCGAAACTTTCACTCGACAGGCTGCCCTCGTCATTGACCGCGTGGAACTTCGCAATGCCGCCGAGCAGTCGCGATTGCTGGCAGAATCGGAAAAGTTCAGCCGCACGCTTTTCAACTCCATCTCACACGAATTGCGGACGCCCTTGGCAGCCAGCACCAGCGCCGCCGCCGCTCTTGCCGCTTCCGATGCCGCGACACCAGAGCAGCGGCGCGAGTTGGTTGGCGAGATTCAGGAGGCAAACAACCGGCTCAATCGGGTGGTGGGCAACCTGCTTGACGTGGCGCGGCTGGAATCGGGCAAGGTCCGCCCGCGCCTGGACTGGCACGATGCGCGCGACCTGGTCCAGACGACGTTGCGCGAATTACAGCGTGAACTGACGTCGCACCCTGTAAAGATGGAGATACCCTTCGGGCCTTTGTTGGTCAGGCTCGACGGTTCTCTAATGCAACACGCTCTAGCCAACCTGCTTCTTAACGCTGTCAATCACACGCCCGCAGGCACGTCGATTGAAGTGCAAGCGCAGCTTGCAGATGGCAACCTGGTCTTGAACGTTGCAGATCGCGGGCCGGGCATCCCACCCGAATTGTTGCCGCGCATCTTCGACAAGTTCTTCCGCGCGCCCAGCGCCCCCACCGGCGGCAGCGGACTTGGACTCACCATCGTCAAAGGTTTCATCGAAGCTCATGGTGGAATCATCGCCGCAGCGAATCGTCCGGGTGGCGGCGCGATTTTCACAATGCGTGTGCCACAGCCTGAAAAACCACCGACAGTCGAACCTGGCTAATGAGCAACGAAACAACCAAAACCACTCCCGTCGCGCTCGTCATTGATGACGAGCCGCAAATTCGCCGCTTGCTGCGGGTCACGCTCGAAGCCAATGGCTATCGTGTCTTCGATGCCGCGACCGGACAAGACGGCGTGGCGCAAGCCGCGCAGCGCCGACCCGATGTAGTTTTGCTCGACCTCGGCCTGCCCGACTTGGAAGGCACGGAAGTGCTCAAGCGTCTGCGGGAATGGAGTCGTGTGCCAGTCATCGTCTTGAGCGTGCGCGACCGTGAGGACGACAAGGTTGCGGCCCTCGACGCTGGCGCAGATGATTACGTGACCAAACCATTCAACAGCGCCGAACTGCTCGCGCGTCTCCGGGCCGCGCTGCGCCATGTTCAACCGCAAGGTGTTGACGCGATTTTCCAGAGCGGCACTTTGGAAGTGGATTTGTCCAAGCGCGTCGTCCGCAAGTCCGGGGAAGAAGTGAAGCTCACGCCGATTGAATATTCTCTACTCCGCTTGCTCGTGACTCACGCCGGAAAAGTGCTAACGCACCGCCATCTTTTGACCGAGATTTGGGGAGCGAAAGCTGTCGAGCAAACACACTACCTCCGCGTCCATATCGCCCACTTGCGTGAGAAAATTGAAGACAATCCGTCCAAGCCGGAATTGATTATCACGGAGTCTGCTGTGGGCTACCGGCTCACACCGAAGAATTAGTTATATCCTGCTTCATTGGCGACACCCCCATGAGAATGCCAACAGCAGCACACGATGCGCACAACTCCAATTCCAACCTCCGGTTTGCGGGTCCGCTGTGAGGAGAAATCGGGTCATGTGCTAAACCAATTTGAACCCGCGCCCTGCGAGCTGACGGACGGTGTCGCTCATCCCGCTTCTTCCACCACCGCATCGTTGCTGGTGTGCCCGATGATTTTCACCGGCCGCCCTTTCTCAACGATTTCGCCCTGGGTGAGGACATCGAGAATTTGGTCGCCGAACTGGGCTTTGCCGCCGGGATACAATTGGGAGATGGCCACGCCGATTTGTCCGATGCGCGCATCCTGTTGTGCCTCTTGCGCAGCGACGGAACTGACGCCGCTGGCCGTTTGCGAAACTAGTTTTTGGAAGAGCGAGGTCTTCGGCAGGAAGCGGGCGAGAATGAGTCCGATGAATACCGTCCCAACCAGCGCGATGCCAAGGTCGCGAAGGGCACGAGGTAAACCTTTCCACTCGACGCCGAAGCAAGCCGGCTGGTTTCTGCCGGCAGGGTTGTGGGACCGGCCAATAGAAATCCACCGAGCAGCAACCTTGTCACCCGTGTGAGCTTTGTGAACCAAGTAGCCATCGCAAAACCGTTGTGGGAGGAAGCAAACATTCGCCTGACGGAAAAGCATTTTCTGTGCCTTGCCGATGCTCTCCAGCGCGGGGACTCCACTTCATAGACTTGCGCTGAATCGCGCACGATCTCCGCTCGAAACGCTTCGCCGGAGGTGGCTTGCCACTGCGCACCGATGGATTCCCACTAGCCACCGGCCGCGAAGAACTGTGGAGGCTTCTGCCTCCAACTCCTTGCAATTCAGCAAAATGGCACGTTGAACACGCATTGGCACAGTGCCAGCTAATAGGAAATCAACCGGCAGTCCCCTGTGAATGAATCGCGGGTGACGGCCAAACTCAAATCACATCATGAACTCAATCCTCGCTCACACCAGTTTCGCTCCGGGCACAATAAAACAAATATGAAAACCTCGCTTCGATACCTCGGTCTCAACGCTCTGGCAGCCTGGGACCGCCTCGTGCAGGAACACCTCAACCTCCTGCAAAAGTTGACCAACATTGAATCCGCCCAGGTGGTCCTGGAACGGCAACGGGAAGACACGCCCGCCTTCCGGGCGCACATGGTCCTGGTGGTGCCCGGGCCGGATTTTCACGCGGACGCGATGGATCACACGCTGACCGCCGCATTGCACAAAGTCGTGGAAAACCTAAAGCGCCAAATCCGGGCGCGCCAGACCAATCGCCAGGTCAGAGGCAAAAGCAACCTGCAACTCGGCACCATTTCACCGCGTTGGTCCAGTGCGTTCGCCGGCCATCGGGCGTGACCAAAGAAAACCGTGGGGCAGAGCCTCCTTCACCAGGGAGGTTTCCGCCCCAAAGCCCAGACTGAATCCGATGACATGTGAGTTTATGAAAAAGAACAAAACTAACAACAAACCCGCCGGCGATCCCCGCACCAAACCGGTTCACATCGAATTCACCCATGCGACCGCCACGAGGATCGGTATCGCGGGGACTTTTAACGATTGGCGCCCAGGCGCCACCGAGATGGTTCCGATGGGTAATGGTCGCTGGCTCAAGGAACTGATTCTGGCTCCCGGCGTTTACGAATACCGGTTTGTGGTGGATGGAGAATGGATGCCGGATCCAGGGTCCAGCGAAACCGTGACCAACCCGTTCGGGGAAATGAATTCCGTTGTGAGAGTGAACCGATGCGCCAGTTGAAAATGTGGCCAACGGCGTTGCGCGAAAGAAAGCATGCCTATGAAACCAAACAAACACGAAGACGAATACATCTGGGTGCAGCAATTGCAGCAGCGAATAGCCAAGCGGGAAAAGGACCAGCAGGCGGAATCGGAAGCCGAGAAGCTCCGCCTGAAGGAGACGCACTGGATGCACTGCGCGAAATGCGGCCAGAAGCTGTCGCCGGAGAAATGTGGATCGGTGGAGATTGACGTTTGTCCGAGCTGCAAGGGTGTCTGGTTGGACAAGGGGGAAATGGGGACCATCGTGGAGAACACGGGCCAAGGCAGTTTCTTCCACACGTGCCTGCGAATTCTGCGGGGGCGTCAACCACAGGCCAATCTTTAACAGCGAACAAGTATGACTAAAAGAAGCGTGATCGCGACGATGATTGAAACCACGACATCTGAGGCAACTGAGGTAAGCCAGTGATGGAATGACAACAAATGAAAACCACAATCCGGCCACCGCTAATCATATGCCAACCCACCCTCAACCTTTGGTGCCGCCCTCAGGGTTCAAACCGCAGATCAATCCAGCAGAGTAAATGTTATGAAAATTAAAAGCGTCAAAGCATCTGGAATGGCCCACCGTAAAATAGTGACCTCAACGACGTCACCAAAGATCCAAAGGATTTTGGCCCCGACGGATTTTTCCGGCCAGTCCTTGGCGGGTGTGCGGTATGCGAATAATCTGCGGTTGAAATTCGGTTCATCATTGGTTTTGTTGCATGTTATCGAACCGACCCCGCCCATGGCCGGCGGAGAATCATTTGTCTTGGCGCAGAGTGATTCCGAAGTCGCCGCGTGGGCGCACAAGAAGCTGGCGAAACTCGCGCGCCGGGAGGTGGCAGACGAAAAGCAGGTCACAAGCCTCGTCCGAACGGGCAAACCGTTCCACGAAATCACCACCGAGGCCGGCGAGAGTCAGGTTGATTTGATTGTAATCGCCGACTACACCGGAGCCCAGCGCGTTCTGCTGGGGAGCACCGCCGAATGTGTCGTGCGCCACGCTCCCTGTCCGGTGCTGACCGTCCGCCAGCACAACGCCCCCGGCCGGGTCCGCCAAATACCCCAACTCAAACTCAGGAAGATTCTAGTCCCGCTTGATTTCTCGAACCTCTCGAAAGCTGCGTTGCCCTGGGCCACCTTCTTAGCGGCGCAATTCCGGGCCGAAATCGTCTTGCTCAACGTCGTTGAGAAATTTGCCATTGACTACCTTCTGGGAGCGAAACTGATGAATCACACGATTGTGCCCCTCATGAAACAGTCGGAGGCGGATTTGGATGGGATCGCCACGGGCCTGAGTCAATCAACCGGGGTGAACGTGTCGGCTGTCGTTCGCGAAGGCCGACCGTATAAAGAAATTTGCGCCGCCGCCAAAGCCCTGACGGCGGACTTGATCGTCCTCACGACGCACGGCTACACGGGATTGAAACACGTCTGGCTCGGCAGCACGTCCGAACGCGTCGTTCGCCACGCGCTTTGCCCGGTGCTGGTCGTGCGGGAGTTGAAAGCATGACAACCCTTCATCCTCATACTTTGCGGTCCACCGCGATACTGGTCTTGCGGGCGTTGCCGGCCCGGCCCAAGTTCTCCCAGGAATTGCGGTGCCTGGCGGAACAATTCGCCGACCGCCCGGCTCGCCTTTCCGAAATCCTGGCGGCCACGCAAGGCCGGGGCTTTAACCTGTTGCTGCTGGTCATCGGGTTGCCCTTTCTCACCCCCATTCCCCTGCCGGGCCTTTCCACGCCGTTCGGCTTTGTCGTCCTGCTGATTGGCGCGCGGCTGGCGCTGGGTCATCGGCCCTGGCTGCCGCAAAACATCCTGCACCGTAAGTTGCCGGCACGATTCATCGCCAGATTGCTCGGCGCGGCCAGTCGCATCGTGCGCTGGCTGGAAGTCCTGCTTCGCCCACGACTGGACTTCCTGCACGAGCGGTGGATCTATCGGCGCATTGCGGGCACCCTCATCTTGATTTCTGGGTTCCTACTGCTCTTGCCACTGCCCATTCCGCTGTCCAACAGTTTGCCCGCGTTGACTGTGGTCCTTCTGGCCGCCGGCGCGATGGAGCGGGACGGTATCTTTTTTATGGCCGGCTGCGCTGTTTTCTGCGCGACGCTCGCCTTCTTCGGTCTGCTGGCCTTTGGCGGCGCTCACCTGCTCGACAACTTGCGGCACACAGTATTTGGATCATGAAAGCAGAACCCCAATCTCGACTCGGCGCGATGCTGGAAGCGCCTTGTCTCGTCCAGGCCGCCGTGGCGGAACTGGCAAAGCATCACTCGGTGGAGGCCATTGCCATCAAGGCCATGGAAGGCAAAATCTCGGTCGCCACCATCGGGCGTGCTGCCGACTTCGGCGTGGCCGAAAGAATTCAGGGGGTGCTGGCCAAAGTGCAGGGGGATTCGACTGCGCAACGCTGCCGACTGCTACAAGCCGATCCCAGTTGCGCGCGGTGCGAACAACCCGGGGCGCCAAGACCCCAAGCGGGATTCACCGTCACGGAAAGCGCCGGCGCCGTCACCGTGGCACGCATCCGCTGCCCGACGGTGCCGAAGTTCTGGCGCTGGCGCGATTTTCCACTGCCGAAAATTGAGCCGCGTCAAGTCAGCGTTCCCGAAGCCGAATCCGATCTGAACGAATGGAAGGCCCAAGCCGTGGCGGCTGGATTGTGCGCGCTCTTCGGACTGGCCGGCTATTTCACGCCGCAGCCAGCGTGGGCGGTGTCGCTTTACGCGATTTCCTGCCTTGCGGGGGCGTGGTTCGCCGCGCAGGAAGCCTATGCCAAAATCCGCGTCCGGACACTCGACATTCACTTTCTCATGCTGGCCGTGGCGACCGGCAGCGCGGCGGTGGGCGCGTGGGCGGAAGGCGCGATGCTGCTCTTCTTGTTTTCCGCATCCGGGGCTTTGGAGCAATACGCGATGGGACGGACGCAGCGGGAAATCCGCTCCTTGTTTCATACGGCCCCGAAGGTGGCCACGTTGGTGGACGCAGAGGGACACGAAAACGAAGTGCCGGTGGATGGGTTGCGAGCGGGACAGCGCCTGTTGGTGAAGCCCGGCTCGCTGTTCCCGGTGGACGCCGAAATTGTCAAAGGCAAAACCGCCAGCGACGAGTCCAATCTCACTGGCGAAGCAACTCCGGTGGAGAAAACATTGGGCGACACGGTGCTTGCCGGCACAATCAATCTTTGGGGCGTCGTGGAGGTCGTCGTGCTGCGTCCGGCGAGTGAGAGCGCGCTGCAAAAAGTCATCCGGCTCATCCATGAAGCCCAACATCTCAAGGCCCCGTCCCAGCGGTTCACCGACAAATTCGGCACGCGATACACCTACGCCATTCTTGGTCTGGCGCTAGGGATGTTCTTTTTCTGGTGTCTCGTGATGAATTTGCCGCCGTTCGCTTCCACCGAATCGGCCCGCAGCGCGTTCTACCGGGCGATGACCCTGCTGGTCGTCGCCTCGCCGTGCGCCCTGGTGCTCTCGATTCCCTCGGCAGTGCTGGCGGCCATCGCTTGGGGTGCCAAGCGCGGCATCCTCTTTCGTGGCGGCGCTGCCGTGGAGAAGCTCTCCGAAGTAACCGTCGTGGCCCTCGACAAGACCGGCACGCTCACGACGGGCGAACTCCAAGTGGAAACCGTGGAAAGTTTCCCGCCGGGACGAGAGGCTGAGATTGCGCAACTGGCTTTTTCCATCGAACGGCTTTCCACACATCCACTGGCGCGGGCCATAACTCGTCACGGCAAACATCACGGCCTGGTCCCCGTCGAATTTGACCACTCCGAGTCCGTGACGGGTCTGGGCATTCGAGCGGACCTGCGCGACAGAAAAATCTTCCTGGGCCGCCGCGAGTGGCTCGCGGAGGTCCTGCCGAAAGACGCCCGCTGGTCCGCGTTGACCGCAAGCGTCACCGGCGCCCAACCGGGCCTCTCCGAAGTCTGGATTGGCGACGGCAATTTGCTCGGGCGGCTCTTGCTCCGTGACGACATCCGACCGCAGTCCGGGCCGGTCCTCGCTACGTTGCAGAAACTGGGGGTCCATTGTGTGGTGTTGACCGGTGATCGTCCGGCCTCGGCTCAAGCCTTGCAGCACAAGCTCGGCTTGGCGGATGTCCGCGCCGAGCTGAAACCCGAACAGAAGGTGGCGGCCATTCGCGGTTTCATGGCCGAAGGCAAACGGGTGGCCATGATTGGCGACGGGGTCAACGATGCGCCCAGTCTGGCAGTGGCGCATGTAGGCGTAGCGATGGGGGCTCGGGGCGCCGATGCCGCGCTGGAGCAGGCGGAAATCGTGTTGATGCACGACCGGCTGGAAAACTTCGTGGCGGCGTTTCGACTGAGCCAAAACGCCCGCCGGGTCATCCGCCAAAACTTGATCGTGTCGCTCGGAACGGTGGCTGTGCTGGTCGGATTTGCCGTCTTCGGGAAAATTCCGCTCTCCGTCGGCGTGCTCGGGCATGAAGGCAGTACGGTTATCGTCGTGCTGAACAGCCTCCGCTTGCTGTTTATGAAGACCGACAAAATACCAACAGAGACAACCAAGCAGGAGGGAAAATAAAGCGAGCCCACCGGATGAAACGACGCGAAAGATTGGCCGAAGGGAAGCAACAGCCCTCCGTGCGCGCTAATCGGGACCGGCCTGTTGCTGGAGCTCAAAATGGACCAGGAAGACGGAGCGGCCCGGCTTTTCGGAATGGGCCAGGACGATTGGGGCGAAATCCATATTGTGGTAGCCATCACCTTCGTCGCCCTCGCCGTTCTCCACCTCGTTCAGAATTTGGCGTGGATCAAAGCGGCCTTCAGTCGGTCCAAGCCAGCGATTGGAGTGTTGTTCGCCGGTTTGGTCCTCGTGGCCGGCTTGCTGTTATGGCCGACCACCTCTGCGAATGCGTCTTGGGGTGAACAATTGCGACATATTCTGTCGGACGACTAAATGGAACCAGTGATCAATCATGAAACGATTCAAAAACATCCTGTTCCACACCGACGGCAAAACGGGCAGCCGGTTTGCCCTCGACCGCGCCGTGGATTTGGCTAATCGAAATCATCGGCAACACCGCCGAAACAGTGTTGCAGCGTGTGGCTTGCTCCGTTCTGACCGTCAAGCCAGATGGCTTTGTCAGCCCTGTCAAACTTGATTAACCAATGCAGCACTTCAACGATTATGAACCAATTAAAATCCATCGTCGTTGGAGAAGCTCCCATGAAAACAATGGCGGCAACCAGTCCGATCAACTGGCATCAGCTCCCTGCCGGGGAAGTGGCGCGGGTCCTCGAAGTGGAACTGCCCTCGGGCCTCTCCGCCGTCGAGGTGCAGCGCCGCCGCGAGAAATACGGACCGAACCGCCTCACCCCGCGCCGGCGCAGGAGCGAGTTGCTTCGTTTCATCCTGCAATTCCATCAGCCCCTCATCTACCTGCAGGCCGACATCGGCGTGGCCATGGGCATCGCAGGCACCGATGTGGCCAAGGGCGCGGCAGACATGCTGCTGACCGATGACAACTTCGCGACCATCGAGGCCGCCGTCGAGGAAGGTCGCAACGTGTTCGACAACCTCACCAAGTTCATTCTCTGGACGCTGCCGACCAACTTCGGCCAGGGGCTGCTCATTCTGGCCGGGGTGTTTGCCGGCGTCGCACTGCCCATCCTCCCAGTGCAACTGCTCTGGGTCAACATGACCACCGTCCTGCTGCTCGGCCTCATGCTCGTCTTCGAGCCGCGGGAACTCGATTTGATGCAACGGCCGCCGCGCGGACCCAAAACCCCCATCATGACGTTCCCGATGATCATGAGGATCGGCTTGGTCTCGGCCATGATGCTGGCGGGGGCGTTCGGCCTGTTTGTCTGGGAACAGGCCGCTCATAGCGCGAGCGTGGTGGAGGCGCGGACGATTGCCGTGAACGTGATCGTCATGGTGCTGGTGTTCTACTTGCTGAATTGTCGCTCGCTCACGCGCTCGATGTTCGCCGTGGGGGTCTTTTCCAACTGGTGGATCATCGCCGGCATTGCCGCCATGATCGCCGCCCAACTGTTGTTCACCTACGCGCCGGTCATGAACCGCCTCTTCCAAACCGCGCCAATCAGCGGCGAGGCTTGGTTGCACATTCTGGCGGTGGCGCTGGTCGCTTACGCGGTGGTCGGGGTGGAGAAATGGATTCACAGCCGATGGGCCACGGCCCGGAACGGTATGGAGCTTTCTCAAAACCTAAATACTTCAAACACGCTGAGGGGTGCATGACCGTCTTCTGTCAACGCATCGTCACCACCCGCTGGTTTCAGACCTCCATCGTGGGCGTGATCCTCGCGGCGGGAGCGCTGGTGGGTCTGGAAACATATCCCGCCCTGAATCAGCGCTTCGGCGCATGGTTCCGCGGAATGGACCACTTGATCCTGGGCATTTTCGTTGGAGAGATGCTTCTCAAGATTGGCGCTCAAGGCCGCCGATCGTGGCGATTCTTCCGTGACCCGTGGAACTGCTTCGACTTTTTCATTGTGGCGGTTTGCTTCCTGCCGCTCGACGGCCAATACCTTGCGGTGTTACGTCTGGCGCGCGTGCTGCGCGTGCTGCGTCTGGTGACGGCATTGCCACGGCTGCAACTACTGGTGGGGGCGCTGCTCAAAGGCCTTCCCTCGATGGGCTACGTGGGACTCTTGTTGCTTTTGTTGTTTTACATTTACGCGGTGATTGGCGTCTTTCTGTTCGGCGTCAACGACCCGGCCCGTTTTGGTTCGCTCTCAACGGCCCTCTTGTCCCTGTTCCAAGTGGTGACGCTCGATAACTGGACCGACATGCTATATTCGCAAATGTCCGGCTCACCTGCCGCCGGAAACCGGGGCAACCTAACGTCGCCCGAGGCCAGGCCGTTTGCCGCCGTTGTCTATTTCATCTCCTTCATCCTGCTTGGCACCATGATCATGCTGAACCTGTTCATCGGGGTCATTATCAGCGGCATGCAGGAAACTCAGCGAGAAGCTGATTCCGCCGAACGTGAGAGGCACCGCGCCCAGCTTCACCACACAACTCTGGGTGACGAACTCAAACTCCTCGAACGCCAGCTCGATCAGTTTCAAGGGCAGTTGCAGGCGCTGCGGCTCCGCGCCGACCGCGCGCCCGACTCGCATATAAACCGATGACCGTCGAAATCCTCATCTTCCCTTTGGTCCATGCCAGCTCAACGTCAGAACCGTCACAAACTCTTGCGGAAGCAACACGGCGATGGCATTTGTTACCCACCAACGCCCCAAATTGTGAAAACCCCTTCATGCATACGCGCTGCCTATCAGTAAGAGAGCGAACGCGCCACAGAATCTCGCCTGCGCCTGGGCCTACGCTGGCTCGCACCCCGAGGAAATGGCCCGGCTCATCCGGGAGAATGAATGCAGCGAGGGAGACTGAGCATAGCCAGGCTCTTCGCCGACGAGGATTTCCCTCTGCCTGTGATCCACGAGTTGCGGCGTCTTGGGCACGATGCGGTCACAAACCGGAGGTTGGTCCGCGCAGTCCGGATGGTGCCTGCGGTTAGCGGGGAGTTTCTCATCTTTGGTCCATGCCGCGCACGATGCGAGGCTTGGGTTGGACCGAAGCGGACCTGATCTCCCGGCTGAAGAATGATTCAGGCAAACTGGCGATGGCAGCACGGGAGAGGAAGGAAACGACCCTGCCCATCTGTGGTTTCTCTGACTGCTATGTCTTGAAAATGTCCACCGCGAAAGGATTGTCCAAGCGGATCGCCTCAACCTCGACGCCATAAGCATTGCGGAACGCCCGGCCCGACACCGGCACGCTCCCTACGGCTCCCCCTCGATCTTGAAGCTGCCGGCCTCGGTGAAGGTCATCTTCTGCCGGTCCCA
>JBAXTC010000240.1:0-9697 GCA_037130375.1 Verrucomicrobiota bacterium
GGCCGGCGATGTGCCTCCACGGCCTGGGCATGACCGAGCACAGCCAGGGAACCGAGGGCGTCATGGCCTTGGTCAACCTGGCGTTGCTCACCGGGAACTTTGGCAAACCGGGCAGCGGCATCAACCCGTTGCGCGGCCAGAACAACGTCCAGGGGTCCGCTCACATGGGCTGCGAGCCGAACAACCTGACCGGCTTTGTTTCACCCGGCCAGGGACGCGAGCTCTTCGAGCAAGTTTGGAAAGCGCCGTTGCCACGGAATCCCGGTTTGAATCTGATGCAGATGCTCGATGCCGCCGCCGCGGGGACCTTCAAAGCGCTGTGGGCGATTGGCTATGATGTTGCGTTGAGCCATCCGAATTCCCATGCCACTCGCAAAGCCTTGGGCGCGCTCGAATTTGTCATCGTGCAGGACATCTTTCGCAACGAGATGACCCAATTTGCCTCCGTCTTTCTGCCGGTCACTTCATCGTTTGAAAAAGAGGGGACATTCATGAGCTCGGAGCGGCGCGTCCAACGGGTGCGAAAAGCCATTGAGCCCATTGGCAATTCCAGGCCCGACTGGGTCGTCATCCGCGATGTGGCGCGGGCCATGGGACGGGGGGAGGCTTTTGATTTTCAGTCGCCTGAGGAGATTTGGGAGGAAGTTCGAGCGGTGTGGAAAGCGGGCGCTGGCATCAGCTACCGCCGCATCGAGCCACACGGTCTTCAATGGCCATGTCCCGCCGAGGACCACCCCGGCACGACGATGCTGCACAGCCGGAGTTTTCCGACCGGCGCAAAGGCCGCGCTGGCGCGCATCGAGTTCGAGGCCGCCGCGGAGTCTCCATCGCCCGAATTCCCATTTATTCTTATCACCGGCCGGACCCTATACCAGTTTAACGCCGGCACCATGACCCTGCGCACCGGCAACGCCCAACTCCGTCCCAACGACCTGCTCGACGTCTCCGAGGCGGACGCCCAGGAACTCCGTTTGCAGGACGGTCAGAAGGTCCGGGTGTGCAGCCGTTATGGCCACGCCGAGCTACCAGTTCGTATCAACCCGGCGATGAGCCGCGGCGAGCTGTTTGCCAGCTTCGCCACCGTGGAATCCTTCTTGAACCAGGTAACCAGCCCCCACCGCGACCGCGTCACCCTTACCCCCGAATACAAAGTAACGGCGGTCTGCCTGGAAACCATCGAGCAGGCAAGAGAAGGCGTCAGAGAAGGTGTCAAACCGGTGCCGTAGCTTGGTTCCATGCGCACCGCTCGAGTTTCCATCTGCGGCGGCCTCTTTCTTGCGCCTCGCAGGTGGCCTTGGCTGAAGCCTGTCACACTGACCGTCAACTGCCACCACCCGCAATGATCTCGCCCGCCGGGACCATCTCCGGTCTGACCCGTTTCTGCGCGGCCACCAGTCTCCCCGTGAGTGTGATTTTTGATTCGTTCATAGGCGGGTCAAATCCCACCACCGCCGAACGTTGTCAAGCCCCTCCCCCGTTCGCGCGTCCCGAGAATCTTCTTTTGCCCCATGCCGGGCATGGCTATCGTCCCCAGGAGAACGTCATGGCACTGCATCCTAAGTTTCCTACTTCGCCTTACGCGCCGCTGCTTCGCGAGCAGCGCTGGTTTCCAGCCATCCCGCTGTCCAAACTCACCCGTCGCTACCAGCGCGATTTCAAAAACCTTGAGGCCCTCGACCCCTTCATGCGCGAGTATCCGCCCTTCACCGCGTCTCCCTTATGATTACCCGCTTCACCATCTCCAACTTCAAACGACTCGAAACCGCCACTCTGGAGCTCGGCAATGCCGTTGTGCTCATCGGCCCCAACAACTCCGGCAAAACCTCCGCTTTGCAGGCTATGACGCTCTGGGATGTCGGCTGGCGGCGCTGGACGGAAAAGCGGGACGAGAGTGCCGCCAGCGAGCGCAAGGGCGTCACCATCAACCGCCGGGATTTGTATCCCATTCCCATCCCCAGCGCGCGGCTGTTGTGGAAGGACGTTCGCACCCAGAATAACAAGACGAAGAACGGCAAACCCCACACCGAGAAGGTTTACATCACGCTGACGGCGGAGGGTGTGCATGAAGATAAACCCTGGACTTGCTCGATGGAGTTTTACTACGCCAATGAGGAATCCTTTTACTGCCGGTTGAAGAATACGGTCGATGGAAAAGTTCCGGAGGGGGCGCGCCGCCACTCCATCGTTTTTCTCCCGCCCATGTCGGGGCTTGCCGGGCGCGAGCATCGCAAGGAGGGCGGCGAAATCAGTGTGCTCATCGGGGAAGGCCGCACGGCCGAGGTGCTTCGCAACCTCTGCTGGCAGATCTTCTGCCGCGAAGACAAAACCGCATGGCAGGCTCTCCTCGGTTACATCCACAGCCTGTTCCACATCACACTTCTCGAACCCCTCTACATCAAGGAGCGCGCCGAACTTTCCATTGGCTATCGCGAGGAATCGGGCATCGAACTCGACTTGTCCTGCTCGGGACGCGGATGTCAGCAGGTTCTTCTCCTACTCAGCTACATGCTCGCCAATCCGGGCGCAATTCTGCTGCTCGACGAACCGGACGCCCATCTTGAAATCCTCCGCCAGCGCGATGTCTATAATCTCCTTACCGACATTGCCGCGCAGCAACGCTCCCAGATCATTGCGGCCAGCCATTCTGAAATCGTCCTTCAGGAGGCTGCTGACCGCGACGTGGTCGTGGCGTTTGTCGGCAAGCCCCACCGCGTTGACATCCGCTCGCGCAGCCAGGTGAAAAAGGCCCTGGAAAGTATCCGCATGGCCGACTACTACCTCGCCGAGCAGAAAGGATGGATGCTCTATCTGGAAGGCTCGACCGATCTGGCCATCCTGCGCAGTCTCGCCGTGCGCACCCACCACCCGGCGGCCGCCATTCTGCATGACTCCGTTCCGGTGATTTACCTCGGCTCCAACCAGCCCCAGGGTGCCCGCCATCATTACCAGGGATTGCGCGAGGCCAAACCCGACTTCGTCGGCTTCGCCCTATTCGACCGGCTCGATAAAGAACTGCAAACCGGCTCGCAGCTCACTGAGATCATGTGGTCACGGCGTGAAATCGAAAATTATCTGGTCACTCCCGCCAGCTTGCGGGCCTTTGTCCAGATGGGCCTCCGCACCGACGACCTGATTGAAGAAGCCGAGCGGAAGAACCGCCTCACCATCCTGGAAACCTGCGTCGGCGAACTCGTCAATGCCCT
The DNA here is from genome assembly GCA_037130375.1 of Verrucomicrobiota bacterium. Classification (GTDB taxonomy): domain Bacteria; phylum Verrucomicrobiota; class Verrucomicrobiia; order Limisphaerales; family UBA8199; genus JAPLUA01. Next base: position 3,204 of record JBAXTC010000240.1, read on the forward strand.
GCGCCTCACCAATAAGCCCGATCCTTGGGGACCGGACATCAAGGTCACCGATGACTTTCTTGATCCCCTGTTCAAACTGTTTTACGAACGGCTGGGCACACCGCAGAGAACCTTCAAGCGCGATTATCACGACCTCGCGGATGCCATCCCGGTCAACGAAATCGCCCTCGAAGTATCCACAGTGCTGGATGCCCTCCTCGAAACCGCCAACCGCGCCAAACCCGCCGTCTGACTTTCGAACTCCGCTTTGGCGGCACTCAACCCCCAAAAGTCGAATACCGCGCTTGCCCTCCTCTTGCGCAGGAGTAAAATCGCCGGGAATGAACTCGACGCATAAACAATTCTCTGCGAACCGACCAGCGTCAAAAAAGCCATTTCAGATCAGCAAGATGGATTTCGGCTGGGCAGGGGCGGTTCGGCCGAGATGGGAGATGCTGTGAACAACAATATCGTGCGGTTGGCTTTGGCAGTCTGGGTAGTGTCTTGTTGGGCGATCGCGGCGGGAGCCGAAGACGCGCCGACGGCGGCGAGCCCGGGCGGGAAAGTGAACAAACCGTAGATTAGTTTTTGGGCACACGCCGGGCTGAGGCGGACTGGCGATGGGAACCCGAGGGCACTTGGCGCAACTGCTCGATCGCAACGCCCAAACTTCCTCTGAGCCGCCACCATCCAACCAACCTGGCCTGAGTATATGACATTATCATGATGGATTGTTTTGGTTGCCGACAACCGGAAATCTGGCAGGATGGCGGAGCTGCGGGGTATGTCGGGCACGACCGCCGCGCTGCAAACTAAGAACGTCCTGTTATGAAAATACTGGTTCTACCCCTGCTGATCGGTTTGCTTGCGCTGAGCGGTTGCGCGAGCCATTACGTCATGAAACTCACCAACGGGGCTGAGATCACCACCGTCGGCAAGCCGCGGCTCAAGGGCAACACCTACTGTTTCAAGGATGCCAAGGGCCAGGAACATTTTGTCTCGCGGGGTCGGGTGCATCAGATCGAGCCCGCTTCTCTGGCGAATGAGAACAAACCAAGACCGTTTCAGCAGCAGAAGAAGCGGAAGTGGTATCTGCTGTGGCTCGCCTGATTCTTGGCCGGAAACATTCCGGTTAGGTAGTCAGGGCTTTTTGCCAACTCGGCGCCGCGACCGAGCGGCGACGAATTTCTCGACGTATTTGCCGATCAGGTCGGCTTCCAGGTTCACCGCGTCGCCCACCTTGCGCTCGCGCAGCGCGGTCACATCGTAGGTGTGCGGGATGATCCAGATGCGAAAGCTCTTCTGGCTGACGCCCGCCACCGTCAGGCTGATGCCATCGACGGCCATTGAGCCTTTGAAGACGACATAACGCATCACCTCGGGCGGCGCGGCGATGTCGAGCACGTGGTCTTGCCCCATTCTTTCCCAGCGCGTGATCCGGCCAATGCCATCGATGTGGCCCGTTACAAAATGGCCGCCCAAATTGCCGTCGGTGCGCAACGGCCGCTCGAGGTTCACCAGGGAACCTGGCATGGCGAATTGCAGGTTCGTTCGCTGCCATGTTTCCTTGAGCAAATCGAACTGGGCGAGCCGGCACTTGCCGCGCGACGCCAGCTTCACCACGGTGAGGCAGCAGCCGTTGATTGCGAGACTGGCGCCCAGCTTCAGGCCGCGCCCGCAGAGGCGGGCCCGCACCGTTAACTGAATGGAGTTTGCGGCCGGTGTGATCCGCTCGACCGTGCCCGTTTCTTCGACAATTCCCGTAAACATGATCGCAAAGGTTGCCGGTTGGAGGTTGGTGGATGCAAGGATTATAGTCAACGCGGCTGGTATGTTGCATGAGTTAATTGGGTTGCATAAGTTACATCGGGAGGGCGCGCGGGCCAGGGCGGGAGACGACGACTCAAATAGCGGCGAGTTGCCTCCGTGGGATCAGGTCGGAGCGACGACCAGCGCGGTCAGCAGCAGGTCCGGCCCCAGCCGGCGCCATTCGATGTCGCTTAAGTTGAGGATCTCGTCTAATCCCGTTGCGCCCTCGCCAGCGACGCCTCGGCGCGAGTCGCGTCCGCCCAGAATTTTTGGCGCGTAAAAGAACGCGACGCGTTGTGCCTGGCCTTGCACCAGGAAGGACGCGTTGACTTCTCCGCCGCCCTCGACCAGCAAGCTGGTGATATTCTCTGCGCCCAACCGCTTCAGCAACCATCGCAAGTCCACGGTTGAGGGTTGGATGTGACGAGGAATCTTCGACCCCTCGACTGGCGTCGCGGTGCAGGTGCCACGCCCTGCGCGGGCAAGCGGCGCAACCAGCACCCTCACATGTTTTGCCAGGGCCGCGACACGGCTCTTCGGGGCCAACCGGCTCACCACGATCGTCGTCAGCGCCGCCTGTTCATCCCTCACGACCTTGGCATTCAGGGGAGTGCGCGCGCTCGAATCGAGCACAATCCGGCGCAGCGAATGGGGTTGCATTTCGGACTTTGGACTTCGGACTTCGGACTTCGGATTCCTCAGCGTCAGGCTCGGGTCATCCGCCAGCACCGTATTAATGCCCACCAGTACCGCATCCGCCCCCTGCCGCAATTTCATTCCACAGGCCCGCGCTTGCTCGCCGGTGATCCACTTCGACTCCCCGGAGGCGGTGGCAATTTTGCCATCAAGGGTCATCGCCGCCTTGACGGTAACGAAGGGCGCGCGGTGGACAATCCAGTGATTGAACGCCTCGTTCAGCCGAACACATTCCCTGGCCAGAACGCCCTGAGTGACAGCCAACCCCGCGCGCTCGAGGATCTTGAAACCTTTGCCGCCATGCCGCGGATTCGGGTCCGTCGCGCCGGCTACGACTCGTTTGATTCCCGCCGCCACGATCGCCTCCGTGCAGGGCGGCGTGCGGCCGTAGGTGCAGCACGGCTCGAGGGTCACATAAAGGGTCGCACCCTTGATGGGCTGGCCGCGCTTTTGCGCATCGCGAAGCGCTTCGATTTCCGCATGAGGCGCACCCGCGAAGTGATGCCAGCCCCGCCCGATGATTTTTCCGCGCTTCACGAGCACCGCTCCCACCATGGGATTCGGCGAGGTTGTCCCGCAGCCGCGCCGGGCCAGGCGCAGCGCCAGGCGTATAAAGTCAATGTGTGCAGTCATCTGTATATGACCATCTGTCGCATACGCCACATATCCCGGAGATAATGCCCAGCGTGAAGTCGTGATTACTTGGCAAACAGCGCTCCGGCAAACTGCTTCGCATCGAACGGCTGCAAATCATCCGCGTGTTCGCCCAGGCCGACGAACTTGATCGGCAAGCCCAGCTCTTTTTGAATCGCGACCACCATCCCCCCTTTGCTGGTGCCGTCAAGTTTGGTGACGATCAAGCCGGTAATCGGCACCGCCTTGTTGAACTCGCGGGCCTGATTCAGGGCATTCATGCCGGTCGTCGCGTCGAGCACCAGCAACACTTCATGCGGCGCCCCAGTTAATTGTTTGCCCATGACGCGGTGCAACTTTTGCAATTCCTGCATTAGATTGTGTTTGGTGTGCAGCCGGCCGGCAGTATCGACAAACAAGTAATCGATTTTACGCGCCTGCGCGGCCTCCACCGCATCGTGCGCCACGGACGCCGCATCCGCCCCATAAGCGCCGGCGATGACTTCGACCTTCAAGCGCTGGCCCCAAAGCTTGATCTGCTCGATGGCGGCGGCGCGGAAGGTGTCGCAGGCGGCCAGCAGAGCCGACTCGCCGCGTGACTTGACCAGGTGTGCCAGTTTGGCGGCGGTCGTGGTCTTGCCGGTGCCATTGACGCCGACAATCGAAACGACGGTCAGTCCCCCCGGTGTTTTCCGCAGCGCGGGTTGATTTGAGGAAAGGCTCCTGGCCACCTCGCGCTCGGCGACGGCGAACACGTCGAGGCCGGCGCTGCCCTGCGTTTCGTAGTCTTTCTTTACTGCACCCACAATCTGGGTGGTCATGTCCATGCCCAGGTCTGCGCCGATTAGCGCCGCCTCCAATTCTTCGAGCGCCGCCGCGTCGAGTTTGGGTGAGCGGGTGACAATACGTTTGATCTCATGCACCAGCTTGCTGTGCGTCTTCTGCAAGCCGGCTTTGAATTTGGCGAATAAACCCATGTGAAATTAGTGCGGAGTGGGGAGTGCGGAGAGGGTGGCGGCTGCCTTGCGTTCTGCCGCACTGGCTTTGAGTTGTTCCACGTGCTGATAGGGCAGCCTCACGGTTCCAATGAGCGGTTTGCCTTTGTTCAGGCCATGGCAATCCGATCCGCCGGTCACCAGCAGATGGAAACGGTCGGCCAGCTCGAGGTAGTGCTCTGCGGTGGCTGTAGAATGTTTGGCATGAAAACACTCAATCCCGTCCAGCCCGGCTTCAACCATGCCGGGAATAACCTGGTCGGTCTGATTCAACCCCGGATGTGCCAGCACAGCCACCCCGCTCGCCTGGTGGATCAACTCAATTGCATCCGCCGCCGACATCTTGAACTTGGGAACCCACGCAGGACGGTTCTTTTTGAGAAACCGTTTGAAAGCCTCGTCCAAGCTCGAGCACAGGCCCGCTTGGACCAGCGCGCGTGCCACGTGTGGGCGGCCGGGCGCGCGGCAGTTCGCCAGCGCAAACACGTTTTCAGCCGATAGCGGCACCTTCAGGTGGTTCAGCCGCGCCACCATCTCTCGGATCCGGTCTTGCCGCACCGTTTGGAAGTGGGCGATCTCTGTCAGCAATCGGGGATTCTGGGTATCCAAGCAGTAGCCCAGGATATGAAGTTCGTTGCCTTCCTGCTCCGCCGTCAGTTCGGTGCCCGAAATAAACTCGATGCCCACGGCGACGCACGCCAGCGCCGCACGGACACAGCCCTCGACCGAGTCGTGGTCGGTGAGCGCAATCGCCGCCAGTCCGCACCGGTGGGCATGGGACACCAACTCCTCGGGCACATAAGTGCCATCGGAAAAACTCGTGTGCAGATGAAGGTCAGCGACCATTGCCGAACTCACTTGACCACCCTCGCCGGCCGCATCAGTTCCCCCTTCACCTTATCCAGAATCCCGTTTACAAACTTGCCGCTGTCCTGCGTGGAAAACTTCTTGGCGATATCCACCGCCTCGTTGATGCTCACAATCGGCGGAATGTCGTCGCGATGCAGCATCTCGTAAATCGCCAGGCGCAGGACGTTGCGGTCCACCGCCGCGATGCGATGCAACTCCCAGTTCTTGGCGTGCTTCTTGATGACCGTGTCGGCCTCGTCGCGGTGTTCCAAGGCGCCGGAGATCAGGGGGTCGGCAAAAAGGCGCACGGCGGTTTCTTCCGGGGTGGGCGGAGGCAGTTCAACGGGCTCGCCCCAGGTCGCGATTCCCTTCTCCCCGGCGATGGCGGCAGCCCGCTGGGATGCCCAAAACTGCTCGAGCGCCGCCGGGAGATCCTCCGGCGGGTTCAGGTCATGCTGAAATAGAAACTGCACGGCGCGCTCGCGCGCCTCACGTCTTTTACCCATATTTCATCCAGCATGCCTGAAAAAATCCCGCCAGGCAATGGCGGAAAGAAATGGTGTCAATGACCCGATGGGGGCTGAAAAGCATCGGAGTTTGTTTACCATCGACCGAGAGTCCAAGCCGACGATACAGAAACGCTGAGGCCACCGGTGAGCAGTTCTCATTTCGTTACAGGATGTGAGTATGAAGGCGAGTCGGTCATGCGGTGCGCCGACTTGTTCTCCGCTTGTATTTCTCAGGGAGTTCATCACCCGGATCGGGAGGCCCGCTCGGCACCTTTTTCATGATGCGGTCAAATGCAGCCAAGTCCGCACGCTCAGCCCGTGAGCGAAGATAATCAACTGTATCCAAAGAGGATAGTTTCTCTGCCGCAGCGGTAATGAGGAATTGGTTCATTGAGTATCCCTCCTTGGTCGCAAGCTCCTTGATTGCGTTGTGGAGGGAATCCGGAACTCGGATCGACATGGTGGCCATAGGGTTAAATCAGGTTAAGTGCTTGAGCGGGTGTGATTGCCCGAATCCCCAGAGACTCGGATCCTTTGAAATCATTGATATTGTGCGTGATAATGACCGCGCAACCTGCCGCTGCGGCCAACTCGACAACCAGATCGTCGTCCGGATCGCGCAGAAAGGGCCGCCATGTGTAAAAAATCCTTTGAGGATGAGCGAGTTTGCACAAAACATCGACAACAACCTGGATATCTTCGGCAGTGATTGCAGGCACAAGTCCCGGGCGTAGAGCGACGGATTCATACTCGATCGCCAGCGCCACGGAGAGGGCGATCCTGATGTCTCCACGGCGAACCGCCTGCAGACTTTCAAAGCTTGCTCCAAGGTTCGAGCGAAGTGCTGATACCAGAACGCATGTGTCGATGACTGCATACACGACGGTATTATCGACAATACCGCGATTTCTACAAGAAGTTTTCAGGAGAATGCCGTGTAGTGTGCGTATCTTAGATTTTTCGGAGCCAGGACAGGGGCGCAAGACAGAATTCGTCGAAGCCTGCGATTTCATGGGAATCAAAC
>JBAXTC010000241.1:0-9681 GCA_037130375.1 Verrucomicrobiota bacterium
AGGTGTAACGGAGGTGTAACGGAGGTGTAACGGAGGTGTAACGGAGGTGCAATGGAGGTGCAATGGAGGTGCAATGGAGGTGCAATGGAGGTGCAATGAAGATGCAACGGACGTACTATGGTGTATGGGGCGGTTGGCCGATGGCGCTCACGAGAATCAGACCACCTGCGCTCACTTAAAGTGAGCCATTCGTTAAGGATGGCTGTCGTTTCCAGGGATGAGGGTCTGGCCTGGGCGGATTCTTGAGCGGGGGAGGCCTCGGTGAGGCGTTTCTACCAATCTTACCAAGGACTCGCGAATGCGCTCTTATGCAGAACTCAGCATGAGCGCCCCAAGGGCATAGTGATCCAGTTGCCTTGATGATCTGCGAAAATCAGCCCTCGGGGCGGAAGCGCACGCCGGCAGGGTTGCCGACTGTCGTGGCAGACGATGAATTTGGAAAGGAGGAACGGACAATATTTCCGGGTTCCCGAGTTCCAAATTTGAGAATCTGGGGGCGCTACTCGGTGGGGGCTGCCTTCACCTCGAGACGCAGGTCACGCAACTGTCGCGGAGACGCGAGCGAGGGCGAATCGGTCATCAGGCAGGTGCCTTTGGCCGTCTTCGGAAACGCAATCACGTCGCGGATGCTGGGGGTGCCGCACAGAATCGCGATGAGGCGATCTAAGCCAAGGGCGATGCCGCCGTGGGGCGGTGCGCCGTAGCGGAAGGCTTCGAGCATGTAGCCGAAGCGGAGTTGGGTTTCCTCAGGTGAAATCTGCAATACTTCCTCGAACACGGTCTTCTGCACATCGGGCCGGTGGATACGAATTGAGCCGCCGCCCAACTCGACGCCGTTAACCACAATATCGTAATGCTGGCCGCGAACCTTCTTCGGGTCGGTCTTGAGCATCGACACGTCATCGGCGACGGGTGCAGTGAATGGATGGTGGCTGGAATACCAGCGATTCTGTTCTTTATCGAAGCTGAGCAGCGGAAAATCCACGACCCACAGGAAATCGAAGCGGTTGGCCGGAACGGCCAGCTTCCCCTGCCCTTTGAGCACGTCAGCACAGTAAAGCCGGATTTTGCCGAGGATTTCGCAGGCGGTCAGCCATTGGTCGGCGGCGAACAGGATGAGGTCGCCTTCCTCGACGGCCAATTTCTGGGTCAGCGCCGCCTTCTCCGTTTCGCTGAAGAACCGGACGATGGGAGATTTCCATTCACCGCCTTCGACTTTGATGAAGGCGAGGCCTTTGGCGCCAAAGCTCTTGGCGTGTTCGGTCATGGTGTCCATCTGACCCTGCGTGACGGAGGCCAGGCCCTTGGCGTTGATGGCCTTGACGACACCTTGATTGGCGACCGCGCCGCTGAAGATTTTGAATTTGCTGCCCCGGAATTCCTCGGTGAAATCCACCAACTCCATCCCGAAGCGGGTATCCGGCTTGTCGATGCCGTAGCGGTTGATGGCTTCCTGGAAAGTCAGCCGTTTGAAAGGGGTCGGCACGTCAATGTTCAGGGCGGTCATCCAGATTCGTTTCAGCAAGCCTTCGATCAGGTTGTAGATGTCCTCGCGCTCGATGAAGGACATCTCGATGTCGATTTGGCTGAACTCGAGCTGGCGGTCGGCGCGCTGGTCTTCGTCGCGGAAACAGCGGGCGATCTGATAGTAGCGTTCGACGCCGCCGACCATGAGGATTTGCTTGAACTGCTGGGGCGATTGGGGCAGGGCGTAGAAGGTGCCAGGCTCGCGGCGGTTCGGGACCAGAAACTCGCGGGCGCCCTCGGGGGTGCTCTTGAACAGAATAGGCGTTTCGACTTCGAGGAAGCCTTGTTCGTCCATGAAGAAGCGAGTGGCGGTGGCGACCTTGCTGCGGATGCGGAGGTTGCGGGCCATTTCGGGCCGGCGCAGATCGAGGTATCGATATTTGAGCCGCAACTCCTCATTCACCTTGCTGGCCAATTCCGGATCGTCCAGCGGGAACGGCAACACGTCGGCTACATTCAACACTTCCAGCGCCCTGGTCATGACCTCGACTTCGCCGGTCGGGATTTTCGGGTTATTGGTGCCCTCGGGACGCTGCCGCACGTTGCCGGTGATGCGGACGACGCATTCGCTGCGAAGCGCTGCGGCCTGCTCGAAAAGCTCCTTCGGCAAGTCGGACGGGTCGAAGACGGTCTGCGTGCGCCCTTCGCGGTCGCGTACGTCGATAAAGATCAGCCCGCCGAGATCGCGGCGCGAGTGGACCCAGCCGTCGAGGGTGACGGTTTGGCCGATGTGCGCCGGGCGCAATTCGTTGCAATGATGCGTTCGTTTCATGTTCTTAAGAGAATTCGGATGCCAGGAGCCAGACTCCGGAATCCCAAAGCGAGCACGCATGTTACCGGGGAATCAGGAGATTTCAAAGACAAATTTAGCGGGAAATCGACAGAAGACAGGTTCGGACGGAATCAAGAATTCAAGAAATCGTAGCCGCCGACGGCAGCCGGCGCTAACTTGCCCGCGGTGGTGAAGTGCGCCGACTGCCGTCGGCGGCTACGATTTCTTGAATTTCTTGAATCTGCGCTGGACAACCTCGAGCGGTTCTGCTTCATTAAGTCCATCGAGAAGTCGCAATTGCGAAGTGTTCATACTAACCTGTTCCTTTTATGCAAACACACAAAGAATCCATCCGAGGTTGGCGTCGCGTCCTGCTGGCGGGCTTTCTGCTCTTGCTCGCAGCGTTGGCGTTGCCGGCGGCGCCTTTCCGTGATCGGGCCATATCGTTCAAGCAACCGGATGGCACACAGATCGAGATTCGCGGCTCGGGCGACGAGTTCTATGCGGTGTTTGAAACGTTGGATGGTTATACGGTCGTATTCGACCCGGCGCTGAAGGCGTATTGTTTTGCGCAATTGGGCGGCGACGGACAATTGGTGTCCAGTGGCGTCGAGGTGCAGCGCGGCGATGCGGCCGGACTGGGCCTGTCCAAGCACCTGCGGGTTGACGCGGCCATACGTCTGGAGCAGGTGCGGCAGCGCTACCAGGTCTGGGAGCAGGAGATGGGAGTCGAGCAGCGATGGAAAGAGATGAAAGCAGCCCTCCAGCAGCGTGAAGCGCAGCCTGGCGCTGGCGCTCAACCAAGCCCGCCAACCAGCCCCACGACGGGCAACAAGCTGGGTTTGACGCTGCTGGTGGATTTTGACGATAGCCCGGCAACCGTCCCGCAAGCGGAGATAGTCAATTTCTGCAACGGAGACAACTACACGGGTTTTGGCAATAACGGGTCGGTGAAGAAGTATTATTACGACAACTCGAACGGTCTGTTAACCTACGGTAATGTGGTGACGATTTACATCCGGATGCCACAGCCCAAGACTCATTACAACGACATCACCATCGATTGCGGAACGCAGGGGCGGCTGCTGGTCACGGATGCCATCACTGCCCTGATGGCGCTCCCCAACTACACCAATGAGATAATGCCCACGTTCAACAGTCTGACCGTGGATGGGAGCAGCCGCGTGGTTGCCTGCAATGTTCTCTTTGCGGGGAGTGATAGCGGCGTTTGGAGCTACGGATTGTGGCCCAACTCGTGGGCGCTGCCGGGACCAATCGACCTTGGGAACGGCAAGCAGGTCTATAATTACCAGATTACCAGCATCGGCACAGCGCTGGAGATCGGGGTGTTTTGCCACGAAAACGGCCACATGCTCTGTGGATACCCGGACCTCTATGACTACACTTACAACTCCCAAGGGGCGGGCAATTGGTGCCTGATGGCTTATGGCTCCGGGGGCGGCTCTCCCTCCGGGTCCAACCCCTCACAGATCTGCGCCTACTTGAAGCGGGCATCCGGTTGGGCCACAACCACCGCTCTGACGAACACCTCCGGTCTTGTCGCCAGCGTCTCTGCGGTCGGAGCCAATTTCAACCATTTCTACCGGTTCCAAAAGCCGGGTGTTTCGACCGAGTATTTTCTCACCGAGTGCCGGTATCAGACGGGCCATGACGCGGGCTTGCCCGGCTCGGGAGTGCTGATCTGGCACATTGACGAACTGGGAAACAACAGTTCGGTGAACCTCAACCCGAACGCGATTCACAACAACTTTGAGGCGACCGTAGTTCAGGCTGACAACCGCTGGGACCTCGAGAAAAACCGAAATGACGGTGACACCAACGACCTCTTTTACTCAGGCAACACCAGCTCCGGCTACGGGAACCGGTTCAGCGATTCCTCAAGCCCCAACGCTCATTGGTGGGCCGGCACCGCCTCGGGGGTGAGGTTCACCAATTTCAGCGTCAAGGCCACGTCCATGACCTTCATAGTGGGAGATTTGCCGCCGGTTGCCAACTTCAGCGCCAGCCCCAATCGCGGGGCGGTGCCCTTGACGAACGTGGTTTTCTTTGACACCTCCGCCGGCGTGATAACGAATCGATCCTGGGATTTCGGGGACGGCGACACGGTTCCCAACACCAGCGCCACGAACCTGCAACACACCTACCTGAATGTTGGCATCTATTCGCCGCGCTTGACGGTGACTGGACCTGGCGGGATCAGCATAACGAACCGCCTCAACTACATCGTGGTGACCAATGCGCTCCCCGTGGCGAAGTTCGTGGCGAATCAACCCAGCGGGTTGGCGCCTTTGGCGGTGCGGTTTGCCAACACCTCCAGCGGCGTGGTCACCAATGCGACCTGGAATTTTGGCGAGGGCATCATTCTCAACACCAATGCATCAGGCGTGGCGCATACTTACACTAACACGGGCACTTACTCCGTAGGCCTGGCGGTGAGTGGGCCGGGGGGGATAAGCTCGACCAACAAGACCAATTATATCGTGGTCACCAATGGACCGCCGGTGGCCAGTTTAGCCGCTTCCCCCGCCATCGGGATGATGCCCTTGCGGGTGACTTTCATGAATATCTCCTTGGGGGTGGTCACCAATGCGGTCTGGAGCTTTGGGGATGGCACGACAGCCGTGACCACCGACATGGGGAATCTGCAACACATCTACAACGGCGCCGGCAATTACAGCGTCTGCCTTACGGCTACCGGGCCTTACGGCACGACGACCTGCTGCAGCAACAATTACATTGTCGTGACGAATCCGCCGCCCAACGTGGCGGTGTATGGCGACGGCAGTTTCGGCCAGGCCGCGGTGTCGAGGCTGGCCACAAACAAGATCGCCATCGCTGCGGGCGCCTGGCATAACCTGGCTTTAGGGGCCGACGGCAAGGTTGTGGCGTGGGGAAACAATTCGAGCGGCCAATGCGACATCCCCGAGGCGCTTACGAATCTCCAGGACGCAGTGGCCATAGCCGCCGGGGGCTATCATAGCCTGGCCATCAGGCTCGACGGCACAGTGATCGCCTGGGGCGCAAATGAAGACGGGCAGACCGACGTGCCAGTGGGCCTGACGGGAGTGCTCGGTATTGCAGCCGGGATGTGGCATAGCGTGGCGGTGCGCGCGGATGGCACGGTATTGGTTTGGGGCGACAACAGTTTTGGACAGGTCAATCAGCCTGCCGGACTGACGAACGTGACATCGGTGGCGGCGAGTGGCAATCACACTCTGGCACTGAAGGCCGACGGCACCGTCGTCGGCTGGGGAGAGAACACCGACGCGGGAGGGAAGGTGGCAGGACAATCGGTGGTGCCCTGGGGGCTGACTGACGTGGTGGCGATTGGCGCTGGGGAGTATCACAGCCTGGCGGTGCAGAGGGACGGCAAAGTAGTGGCGTGGGGCGACAATTCGCAGGGGCAAAGCAGTGTGCCCGAGGGGCTGCCGCGTGTGGTAGCGGTAGCCGGCGGCGGCGGCCACAGTGTGGCGCTGGGGGCTGACGGCACGGTTGCGGCCTGGGGTGCTGATTGGAATGGCCAGTGCGACTTTCCGCCGAGGTTGGCGCCAGTGGCGGGTGTTGCGGCCGGGGAGTCTGACACGGTGGTGCTGTTGGACATTAGCATACCGGCACCGCGGCTGCTTAATCCGACCAGGCAGGGCGAGCAGTTCGCTGTGCTGGTCCAGACCTTGAGCGGTCGCAATTACACGCTGGAATTCAACGATTCCCTGTCAGCAACGAACTGGGCTGGTGTTTGCACCAACACCGGCAATGGTGCGCTCATAGGGCTGACCGATTCGGCCGCCACAGGCGCGCGACGCTTTTATCGGCTGCGCCAGTGGTAAGCATCCTCCAAACCTGAGGTCACGAAGTGCGACCGGACTTTCCACGCACGCTCTAAACGCCGTCCGCGAACTGGCTCTTGAGCGCCCAGAGGCCGAGGGCGGGATTGCTAATGTAGAAAAATTCCTCCCCGTCGGGCAGGCGGTTGAGACCGTCCTTGAGTTGGCCGGGGTTGTAACGCTTGACCATGTCATCGAGGTTGCCCGCTTCAAAGCCGACTGACCGGATGGCATCCTGAGTCATCTGAGGACCGGGACAGTAGGTAATGCGGAAGCGGCCCTCGCTCGAACCATGGATCAAGTGCGCCGCAGCGCTGAGATTGTTGCGAAGTTCGGCATTGGCCTTGACTGCGGCCAAGGTCGCCGGCGTGCCGCGGTAACCGTATTTGCGGATGAGCCGATCGATCTCGGCATCCTCGCCGAACTCGGTCAGGCCGGGGGCGAGGACGATGAGTTCGCCGCCGTCGGCCATCACCATGCGCGTGCGATAGACCGCCTTGTTTCCCAGCCATGTGCTCTTGAACTCGTGCGGGTCGAGATAAACGACGACCTTCTTCAATGGCTGGCCGAGCAGGTCGAGATTCACCTTCTGCGACAGACGCGCGCCGAGCGTGAACGTCTCCATGTCGTCGCCGACATAGAGGCCGCGCATGATCATCCCGCCGGCGGCTTTGTCTTTCTCCATCACTGTGAGCACGAACGAGATCGGCAGGTGGCGGAGGAATGTTTCGACGGCGTGGTTGAAGAGGCGGCGCACGGGCGTTTCGATGCGGCCCATCATGCGCTCCATGCCGTAGGCCGCGCCGAGGAAGTGGGATTTGTTGATCATGTCCGCGCCGCCGGCTCCGACGACAATGTTCTTGGTGTAGTTGGCCATGCCGGCGACTTCGTGCGGTACAATTTGGCCGACGGACAGGATCAGGTCGTACCCTGCGAACAGCAGTTTGTTGACCTCGACGCGCACGTCGTAGTCCACAAGCCCCCCCGACCACTCACGGATCAACTTGCCGGACACCTCGCCAACCTGCTGAATGCCGTTCCTCCAATCATGCGCTTTGAACCTCGCCAGTGGGATGCTGGCGCCGAACATCATCCGCAACTGCGCTTCGGTCATGGCCGAGTGGGTTCCGAGGGTGGGCATAATATCCACCTCGGCCATCGGCGCGAGCAGTTCGTAGAGCAAGCGGGTCAACTCGCCGGCATCGGAGTTGAGCCGGGTATGGTCCGGCGGGAGGATGAGCACTTTGCGGAGCGGTCGGCCAATCACTTTCAGAGCTTGTGCCAGGGCCTCTTGTTTCTCAGAAGTACTGAGCCTGTCGTTAACGCCGCCGCGCGCGAAATAGGTTGCCATGTTCGTGTTTATATTGCTCGACCGCAAAACAGTGTCCGCGGCGCTTACACCCAACTATGCCTCGGAAGCGCCTGAGAATCCAGTGGCGGCTCAGACGCCGCTAAAGGCGCTAAAACCGCCATCGACGGCAATGACCTGACCCGTGACGAAGCCCGAGCCTTCATCGCTCAGCAGCCACAGCAGCGTGCCGAGCAGGTCTTCCGGCTTGCCGAAATGCCCTTGCGGGGTGTGGCAGGTGATTGTGTTACCGCGCGCGGTTAACGAGCCATCGGGCTGCGTAAGCAGGGCGCGGTTCTGGTCGGTAAGGAAGAAACCAGGAGCGATCGCATTGACGCGGACACCCGTTTTCGAGAAATGCACCGCCAGCCACTGGGTGAAATTGCTCACGCCGGCTTTGGCCGCGCTGTAGGCCGGGATTTTGGTCAGCGGCTTGAAGGCGTTCATGGAGGAAATGTTGATGATATTGCCGCGCCCCTTCTGCACCATATCTTTGCTGAAGACCTGGGTTGGCAGGAAGGTGCCGAGGAAGTTCAAGTTGAACACGAACTGGATGCCCTCGGCCGTCAGATCATAAAACGTCATCACGCCCTCCTTCTTCGCAGTAAGGTCTTCACGGGAAAGAAACTCCTTCGAGGTCGTGCCTTTGGGGTGATTGCCGCCGGCGCCGTTAATAAGGATGTCCACCGGTCCGAAGGCGGCGATGACTTGGGTGTGCGCCTGCTCGATGCTCGATTTTTCCAACACATTGCAGGCAAAGCCCCTGGCCACGCCGCCCGCTTTGCTGATCTCATCGGCGGCCTTCTGTGCCATCTCGGGCTTGAGATCGAGGATGGCGACTTTTGCGCCGCATTGGGCCAGGGCGTCGGCCATCACGCTGCACAGGATGCCGCCGCCGCCGGTGATGACGGCCACCTGATCCTTCAGATTCACTTTGAACGGTATAGTCATAGTTTTGCGTCCCTGCAATTAGCGTTGGCGGGCAAGTTCCTGCCGCGCGCGCCCACGAGGCAACGCGGAGTGAATGATACGGGAAAACCAGCGCCGCGCCAGTGCGCATCTCAGATTTTTCTGGAGCGCGGACATTCTTGTCCAATCTCCTTCCCGTCTTCCCGCCTTCCCTGTTCATCTCGTGCAACCGTAAATTTAACAGCGAAGACGCCAAGACGCGAAGAAATCAGGAACAACGGACCGCCAAGTCCTCTTACTTTGAATTTGCCGGCCTGTTCGGTCTGAGGCCCTCCGGGACTCAGGCTGTACTTTCGGACGGGGGCGCTGCCCTATTGCGTTCTATTGGGGCTAACTCAACCAAAAGAGATTCGGGTGTTTGACAGCGTAGAAAGTGCTGCTGAAAAACCCCCCGCCTTTCTCCAGAATCATTCTCACTAACTGACCCCTTTACGGCCACAGCGGAGCGCCATATCAACGGTTGGAGGATTTACAGGAATCGAACCACGTGGCCCTGTGGGGGGTTGCGCCTTGGTCTGCTTCCCTCCGGCTTCGCTCGTGAGTTTCTGGAAGCCGGGAACGGAGCGGAAGCGTTTGCCCTGGCCGCCCGCGTAGGGGAAAGAGGCCGCGGATTAGTGGCTAGGGCAAAAGCGTAGCGGAGTGGCGGCGCTCAGAAAGCTCACGAGGGAAGCGCCACAGGGGGAGCCAAGTCTTGACGGTTTCGCGGCGGCGTCCGCTTGCGGGGGAAGCGACAACCGGCATGTCTTGGCGACGGGGCTATGCCAGCTTCCGGGCCAGTTGCTCGTCCAGGATTTCCTGCACGGTCAGCGCCACGATCACCACCCCCGTCTTGCGGAAAAACTGGCCGATCTCCGTGAGGGCGTCGGTCGAGTAATCAAACGCGACGTAAAACCCCTTGGTCCGCTCGTGCATGGTCAGCACGCCCTCAAAGTCCCGAATGTCCGGCGTGCCAACCTTGTCCCGTTGCTTAACCTGGATCGGATACCAAACGTCGGTAAACTCAAATTCGCCCTTGGCTTTGCCCTGGCGTTCCGGCGTGGCGCTCACCGGGTAAATACGGCCGTCAATGCCGTGGTCGCCAACCTGCGTCTTGTTGGGAATGCCGCCCAATGCGATAACGGCCCAGTTCTCGAACTCGAACGGCGGCAGCGCCCGTAGTTTTTCGACGCTCCAGGGCAGGTCTCGCACCACAAAGCCCCGGCCTATTTTCCAGAGCTTCT
>JBAXTC010000242.1:0-9673 GCA_037130375.1 Verrucomicrobiota bacterium
CAATACGACGACCGACTGCAAGCTGAACTGATCGCCTCCTTCCAGCAAATGCTCGACTTTTACGGCTTTATCCTCCGAAAGGATGAAGGATGCTTGTCCGTCGAACGGTCGCCCAGTTGGGAAGTCCAACTAAAGAATTGGCTGACACCGCAAAACCATAACTTCCTGCGCATCACGCGAATTCTCACGAGTATGCGGATTCTGGGGCTTGCGGGACATTCGAGAGCTTTGCTGGCGGCGCTTGAAGCCCTCGACAAGGAGTTCCCTGACGTTATCGGCAATCGAACCGTCGGATTCTGGCGATCCGCAACGGGGTAGCCGCCTGCTGAGCCATATTCAAACCGCGGGCTTCTTGCGCAAACAATGCCCCGGCAGTTTGGCTTCGGCGTGGTCAACCTAAAAACAGCAGTTGGAATCACGGATTTTCCGGATAACAGAATGGATTGCGGTGCAAGGGGTGTTCACCCGGCGGTTGGCCACGAAAGAGGTTCTCGACCATGAGGAAGCCCGTTCCCATCCGTGTCATCCTGTCATCCGTGGTTTCTGAACTGGCGGATTTAGGATGATGCATACGGCTTCCAACAACCCCGACTCGGGTCCGCTCGTCCATGATGTCGGGCTTGGCGAGATTGGGCGTTTTGACGGGCGCGGGTGGCACGAGGCGGGCAAACAATTTCCCCGCCTTGGTGATTGCCACTGGCTCGCCTTCGGCAATCCAAGCGGCGACCCGGGGAAAGTGATTTCGCAAATCTCTGACGGTGGCTGTTTTCATCGTGATACCTCTATGTATCACTACTCTGAAGCTGTCAACTCCGTTCCAATCGCCGGGTTGTCCTCGCCGTCGGCTTGCAGATGTTACCCGGTTCAAGATCGAAGGCGGCATGTACTGGTTCATCGCGGCCGTGTTTCTGAGCCTCGTCAATGCACACTGGACCGAGAAACGCTGCGAGTGAGCGCTGCCGGCAAAGAGCCGTGACCGATGAACCTATCAACGCCACGTATCGTCCCGCCTGGATAGAAAAAGCAATGCGGCGATGGTCAGGCTGCACCAACCGATGATGATGACCACTAATACGGCCGCTTGCGGAGGGTGGAGATTAGGGTTCGCAAAAATACACGCCGCCAGCTTCCATGCCCCAAATGCTGTCGCCGCCAACAAGGCCACTCCCGCCAGGCCCAACCGTCCCGCCGCCGTTACGCCGATACATCCGAGACCGAATACCAGCAGGCCTTTGACCGGATTGTATAAACACCCTAGCGCGCCGCAAGTAGTTAACAAACCAATGATATACGCAATTGTGGCGTACGCAGGCGGCCAGAGACTCTTCCACCATGAAGGTGAATTTTGTGTTTCCATAATGCATTATCGTCACTTTCTTGTGACTGCAGAGTATAAATATGAGATGAAGACGCCAAGGTGAAATAGGCCCGATAGACACGCCACAGCGTTGAGCGCGAGTTCTTCAGGGCACACGGCTACCTGTGGGTTGGTCACGTAAAAGGCATTGAATGCGCGCGATGCAGCTTCAAATTTCGTAATATGCAGTGTTGGTGCCATTATTAACCACCCTCCGAACATGACCAGATACCAGATGACAAGTGCTACGATGAAACGTCCCGGCTTGGCCAGCAGGAACTCGGCATAGCCAACCGCCAGTTGTCCAAGGAAGTCAAACGGCCCCTTCACCTGTCGCATACGGAGTCGGCGATGCCAGGAACGTATTTGCGCGAGGCAAAGTTGCTCCTCATCGAACTGACCGGCTTCGCGGAAGACGATCATTAAGCAGTTGCCGATGCTGACCAAGGCGTCGAGTTCTGCGGCCCGCCGACGCCCCCGTTGGAAAAACCGGGCCGCGACATGAACTTCCTCTTCCAGTTCCTTGAAACGAAGCTTGAGATCGAAATGATGCCCCACCCCGAGGAAGGCGACCTCGGCTTTGACCTCAAATTGGTGCTTCAATTGAAGGGCTTGGAGCGCAATGGTTGGAGTCTGGTAACGAAGGAGTTCAAGGGCATCCGTCGCCAGAATTGCGCCATGAAGGCACTCCTCCACTGTATTGGCGGAATCTCGTAAAGCGTCCGCCCGCCGGACGAGATGTTGGGCCAGGAGCATCAACTTGCCGGGCGCACTGTGTCCACCAGCGGCTTCCGAGGCATCACATGTGATCTTGGGAGGCCAAAAGAACCCAGGCGCGTAGCCTTGACGTTGGCGGCTGTCATCTGGGAGAAGGCGAGCGAACAGCCCGGCCTTCCGCCAGAGGTCGAACATCCCGCCTACCGGCTTGAGAACGAAACCGCAGCCAGCAGGCTTGTTGCGCTGCACGTAGTCTTCGTTGGCCTGCATCTTTTTCGCATCCGCACCGGAGTGTCCACTGCTGACGATGATGCGGAAGCGGGAATTCTCCTCCTTTGTATCTTTTAGGGCATAACCCAACAAAGGGCAATGAGTCTCCCGCCCCTGTTCGCCATCGGTTTTATGCGGGAATTTAGCGAAAGTGGAAAGGTGGACTGATCCCGGCTTGTCCGGGAAATTCAGGTTCACGTCCTCTAAAAGAAGGTCGAAGCCGTGGGACAAGGTCGGACAATTGAGCCCGTTGTTCCCTTCGCCTTTCTTGAACAGCGATTCCATCAAAGCCCAAGATCGCACGGCGTCAGCCCGGTAGCCAAAGCGGTAGGCAGTGTAGGCGTGGAAAAGGGCGTAGCTTTGCTCCTCATCGATAGCGGCGGCTTGTTTCTTCCGACGCGGCAGACTGGATTCGAGCGGCTTGCCGTCTTGAACACGTTTAGTCTCTCCCCGCACGAAATCCCGCAAGCCACTCGAATCAAAGAGCGGATCACGTCGCGGCTTACACAGGAGCGAGGCAAGGGAATGCCAGGACTCCGGGAATCTTTCCTTTTTCTCACTTTCCTGAAATTCTTCCTTCCCGCCAGAGATAACGCCGAACACCCACCGAATCTCCGGGAAAGTGAGGATAAGCATGGCCACCAGACAGTCCCAGTTGCCGCCCCCCTGCACGACATTCAGGTTGCTTGGTTGCACCGTATCAACCAAGGCGACGACTTCATTGAGGGGCATACCGCATTCACCCGCCGAGATGGCACCCTCGATGCGGCGGACGAGAAGTTCGTAGGCGATCACACCTCGCTCCTGCCCGCCAGCGACGTTTTCGTTGGCTACGATGCAGCGTCCATCGGCTGTCGGACTATCCACCCCACGCTCACCCAGCAACTCCAGCCATGCTCCCAGTGCACGAGCGGTGCCTTCCGATTGGGCGAGGATGAGGTAGTGGGGCATGAAAGGTCAGGAGGTTGGCAGGCGGGAGGGGCGCCCAATCGCGGTGGCAGATTTTGGCCGGAGACGGACAGCGATTTCGTAGGCTCCAGCCATATCCCCATGCAACTCGCGCTCCAGTGGGCCAAGCAAGCGTTTGATTATGTCCGCAGCCTTGGATGCGGTGAGCTTTGGGTCGCCGGTCAGGAGCTTAGCGGCGGGATGTATCTGGATCAGTCCTTCCGGGTTGCCCGGAGTGCGACGCTTGGTCGCCTTCAAACAAGCTTCCATGTGGCGTGCCAGCAGCCAGGCACAAGCGGACTGTGCTTGCTCCAGTTTGCCGGCCCAATCGCCAGTGCTGGCAGGATCAAAGCAGTATCGGCGCATCTCGCCAAAAAGCTGATCCAACGATGCTGGCAAGCCGACCTCCGTCATCTGTGTGTTGTCCTTGGTTCCCCGTTTAAGCTCTTGGCTGCTGACTTCAGACTTCGAATCTTGAAGTTGAGGCTTCTGAATCCGCAGGTGCGAAGGCACCAGGTGCTCGACGTCCGGGTGGCGATTCACAGCATCGTAAATAACACTGCGTAATTCGCGAATGTTACCAGGCCAATCATACGCCACGAGGGCTTCCAAGGCTTCAGCAGTTATTTGACGTTGCATTGCCCCTTTTCGCAGGGTTTCGGCCTCGCGGATAAATTGTTCAGCCAACAGAGGGATGTCGGCTCCACGTTCCCGAAGCGGCGGTAGCCAGACTGTTCCACCAATTCGAAGACGATCCAAAAGGTCCGCCCGGAATCCGCCGGCATGATTCTCCAAGTCGGCATTGCTGGCAGAAAGAAACCGCACACCCACCGGAATGGTCTGGCGGCCGCCGACGCGGGTTACCTGGCGCTCTTGCAGGACACGAAGGACAGCGGCTTGGACTTCCATCGGCATGTCCGCGATTTCATCGAGGAACAGATCGCCACCTTTGGCTGATTCGATTAGTCCGATCTTACCATCCACTCCAGTTGCGGTCCTCGGCTGGATGCCGAATAATTCCGACGCGAACAGATTTGGTGTAAACACAGCCGAATTAACGGTCACGAAAGGAGAAGTTCGGTTGGTGGTTGAGGGTTGAGGGTGGAGAGATGTCGTGCTGATTCCACAGCGATGAATATAGCTCGCCATCAGTTCCTTTCCGCTGCCGCGTTCACCCCGGATGAGCACGTTCTCGCGGTGCTGCGCGGCGCGGCGCGCTTCGCGCAGAGCCAGCAGCAGCGACAATGAATGCCCAACGACTTCGCCGTCGGGATCAGGCAGCAATCCATGATTCCAAAGCGCTTCCGCCAGTAATTGTGGTCCGCGCAAGTCGCTACGGTCAATGAACCCGAGCGCCCCGCGTCGGCTGAACTCCAGGCTCACTTCCTCGCGCGGCTTACTGGAGAGAATGAAGATCGGTAATTCGGGAAACTCGCGGTGAATCGCATCGAGCAAGGTCAGCCCGAAATACGAACGTGGATTGTCATCCCCGGGCCGACCCTCCGGCATGCCAAGAGTCTGGCGATGGCTTTCCTCCGTGATCCGACCTGTATAAAAACACAGGTCAATGAGGAGCATAGACCAGCAGGACGCTGGCACCCCAACTTCCGGCCTTTCCTTAAGCTTTCCTCCCACCGGCCAACCACGCCGCACCGCGTCCAGTGCCATGCCAAGATTGTTCTCCACTGCGTCACCAATTGTTGCGGAAGCAGGCGATTGAGCACGGCAGAACACAACTTCCGCAGTCGGCTGCAACACTTTCTGGCGGCTTGCCTTCGCTGCTGCGTCAGCGGTGGCATCCAGCCACAGGAAATGCGCACAAAGGTTCTCCCGGTCCGCATTCCGCCCGCCGGGGACATTGCGCCCGAAAAGGTCGTCTAGGATAAGAAGGCGCGGGATCATACGGTTAGCGGCGATAAGGCAAAAGCTCCCTTACGTTCGACACCTCGCACGAGAGGTCGGCCAGAGCGCGCTGCAGCTCCAGAGCCGCGGCATGCTGCCGCGAAACGCTCTCGGCCTGGAATGTCGTTTCGAGCCTGACGAGTGCGGCATGTAGCTTGTTCACGTGTTCGGCTGTTGCAGCCAGACGGGATTGCACACCGGCGCTTGCCATCCACAAGTCATGAATCGCTGCAGGCAGCCATTGTTTGGTCTTGCGGTCACATGAAGAAAGGGGAGCAGAATCAAAGAATTGTCTTGGACTGAGCGATTCCGGGGCAGACTTCACCATGCTCATGAGCTCGTCACCTAATCGCTTGATTCTTGGCGGGCAGGATACTCGAAACCATTCGATGAAGTCCGGGTCATAGACCTGTTCTTCGAGCACCCGGCAAAGTTTCGAGACAGCAGGCGACAGCTCATTCTTGAGTTCATCGTGTGATAACCGGGCACGCCGCGACTCCCACGATTCGATAGCCTCAAGGCTCTTCACGATTTCAGTTCCTCCTTAACGGTTTTGTGAACTGCCTGGACAATCTTCATCATTGTATTCGGGTCAGTGATTTTTCCCTGAGCCATCACCCCGATCTCCCGAATTATGGTATCGCAGGCACTGGTCGAAACCTTTTCAACGCAGAGCCGGATCTTCAACTCATTCAGCGAGGCAACGCCCAAACCTCCTAACCACCAAGCATCTTTCTCAGTCGCTCTTGCTTGAAGAGACAATCCCTGCAACGACTGACTACCAATGCCTGATATCCCCAAAAGCGTCGTATCCTCATGGGCAACCCGAAATCCTTGGCAGAGAATATCGAGTGCGATGAGTGTGTGCCTGGGACGAATCCAATCGGAGGGCGCGAGATCCTTGAGCTTCTCGGGTGAAGAGGCCTCGACGTAGCTCTTGAGGGAATCAAAGTCGTCGATGACAAATAATGTCCCCGCAAGCCAGTATTGGCAGGATTGGCTCGGCTTGTAGTCTGCGTCGATCTCCAGCACGCACCGGGACTGTGCTTCATTCAGATAGACCACCAAATGCAACGAACTTAATTTTCCTCTGATTGCCTTATCTCCTGCCCGACACTTATGAACCAAGGCCCATTGTGTGTCGGTCGTATTGTGGTTTAGCCCCCGGTCCTGAAGCTGTTTTGCGGCGACAGTGCTCAATTTGCTCTTCAACTGAGACTGAAGAGATTCTTTGACCCCTTCGATGTAATACCAGAGATCAGCCATTGTCTTCCAAAGCTCCGAGGATTGCCCGCTCCCCCTTGTCCCATACAGCAGCGACAGCAGCATAGCGTTTTCGAATCGTCGCAGGTGTAAGTTGTCCTCCGCGTTTCAGGTCGATGACACGCGCATCTGGATATACGGCTACGCTACCAATGTGCAACATGCATTTCAAGCCCTCTGATACAGAGGCGCTAGCGGCAGCGAACGCCGGTCCTGCGGCGTAGGCAAAGTGGTCCAGATCACCGCGAATAAACCGCCGCAGTTCAGGGTTACGGAAACCTGAAAACGCCACGGTCCAGATGCACCAATCCCGCTCAATTGACACGCGGGTGTCGGCGTCAGCCAACACTGGGAAGCCGAGTGGATCTCGCCGAATCCCTTTCATTCTTCGAAAATTCGCCGCATAGCCGCCAAGCTCCGGGATATAGATGGTGTGGAAGTATGACCAGCCAACATTAGCCCCGACCACGAAGGGAACGCAACAGTCCAATGCAGCACGCCCCAAGGCAATTCGAGCCGCAGGATTATCCACCGCCGAAAACACCATCTCGGTCCCTAAAACCAACTGTGCAGCTACATCAGGCTGCGCAAGATCACCTTGGATTGCCTCCACCTGCAACTGGGCCTGATGTCGCACCATCTCTCGCTTAGCAATCTCCACTTTGCTCAAGCCTACGGCATCCCACGTGGCAAATGCCTGCTCAACCACATTCTCGACTTCGTAATTGTCGCGATCGGCAATGCGGATTTGGCCAATACCAGCCTTTGCCAACAGCAGCGCCTGCGTGGAACCGACTCCCCCGACGCCACCCACGGCCACACGAGCCAGTCCCAATCGCCGTTGCTGCGCGGCGCTCCACATACCATAGTGGCGAATGAATGGGGCCATAATAAGTGCTCTACGCCCTATCGAGCTTCGGGAGGACCGGAGTGTGATGCACCACAATCTCAAGGGTTACTAAAGAGCAGGGTTGAGTACCGTTCACCACAATACCCGTGCGCATGTCCACGCAGCCAACAGGGCCTGAAAGGCGCACCTCGCTGGCAATTACGCCTAACTTTAGCGTATTGACAAGAGCTTGCCACGAACCGCCGTTGCTGCTAAAATAATTTGAGTCAGTGCGATTGCCTGAGATCGAGATAATTCGGCCCCAAGAAGTCGTCGGAGGACTTTCGAGAGGATTAACATCGTTCCCGTCTATGTCCACATTCTTTGCTACAACAGTAGGAATGCATGGGGCATCTTTACAGCAAAGCAGTGCCGATAGCTCATCCTTAAGAAGCGACTTCCAGACATCTATGTGCTCGAAGAGGCCAAACAGCACAGAGGCATTGATGGATTGCCCAGTGATCGCCTCGCCGACATTCACCCGAGTAAATGATTTGCAATTATTATACACATCTGAAATCAACGTTTTCAGAAATGCTGCATAATCGACATCGAACAACAAACACGCGGTCTTAAGGTTCTCATGCCACTCAATGTGGCTCGCTGGTGCCACTAACACAAGCCTAGCCTGCTCTGGAGTAAGCGCCCCGAAGTGAGCCTCGAGCGTGCAGAACGTACGGCGCACGAGCTGGTGGCCACAAATGGTCCTGCTGAGGTGCTTTGCAATATGCGCTCGCTGTTCAGATCGAAGAACTTGGCAAAGGCTGGTTTTAACGTTGGGTATGAATCCCTCGCTGCCAACGATTATCTTGGAGAAGCCCACCACCGCATCCGCGGGACCCCCACCGCTTGTCAGAAGATTGATGAACTTCAGTAACTCTATCGAATTTGGCTCAAGCTTAGGCAATACTTCAGAATACCACCGAGTGATTACCTCCTGAACAACCGTCGGTAAGACCTTATGGTGTTCTATGTGCAAACTACCAAGAGCCGGCTTCCGAAGTCGCTGAATCTCCGCTAAGAAGTAGTAGTCGGCATTATTCTGACGGCGCATGGCGCTATCCTGCCCAGTGAAAACATGTAACACTGTTTCTCCATGGTCTGCATAAGCAATGCCAAGAAGCATACCGCCGAGATGTGAAGAGTCCTTGGAAAACCCCTGCCATATCTTGTCTTGCTTGCTAAAATCAATGTCAAGAATCATCATGTCGAAGCGACTGCCGAAGCAAGCAAGGGCATCCACGAGGTTGGTCAAAGAAACTATTTCAAACCCGTGATCGATCCAATAAAGACTAGCCGCAGGAACTGACGCCTGGCCGGAAATTGAAGACTGAAGCTGCACCAATCCTTTGCTGACATGTAGACCTAGCAGAGGGATTAGTCGTGCGCAAATCTGCTCTGCATAATACTCGTCATCGAGAATCAACAACCTGAGATTCCGCGTGTTCCATGTTGCAGGTGATTCGTAGGGATTGGCTAGTGGAACAGTGTCGTTGGGCATGATGAAACCTCCTGTTAGGAATCTTTGTTTAGGAATCGCATCGCAATTCGGGACAAAGGTAAGCTGATGTTGATTGCGAACTTGCCATCTTTGTGGTTGAATAAGGCATTGCCACCCAGAGCACTGCAAAATTCGCGGATTGAGCTCAAACCGCGGCCGGGTTTTGGTATTAGGTTCGCATTTGGTTGTAAATATTTCGGTGAGTTTTCGACGGTCAGTTGCATCTGCATCTTGTCATCGACGCTTGATTTGACCGAGATGCCCTTTGCAGTGTCGCCGTGATCAATAGCATTGCCAACGATCTCGGCGATAAAAATCCGCAAGAAGTCCTTGCGAATAAAAGTGATCTTCCGATCGGCTGTTTCATCCGGATAATCGCGAGTAATAAACTTAAACTTTGTTTCCGAAGCGCCTCGATTCTTACTGATCTCGGAAAATAATAAATCTGATATAACGAAAACAGGATCATAAGGATCCGGGTCGGTGTCCTCAGGACGGATAGTTTCGTCGGAGTTGTCAGCGCACGGCTTTCTAGCGACAAAACTAAAGAACGCTGGATAGCGATCAAGCGTGAGTTTTAGCGTAGATGCCACAACTATGCTCAATTCTCCTTTGGCAACGAGCGAATCCAATTCCTCGCGCGCCGCGCGGACGTCCTCCGCTTCCACCAACGCGGGCAAAACCGTTTGAACCTCCGCTGCGGCCGGCGGAATAGCCGGGGGCTGCGGGCTCGGCGGCGGCGGAGCGGACACTGCCGCGGATCTGGAAGCCGGCCGCAAGCCCCCACCCGCCCCGGACCACCAAAGGGTGGCGCCGGCGCCCGCCA
>JBAXTC010000243.1:0-9669 GCA_037130375.1 Verrucomicrobiota bacterium
ACTCCGCCCAGCCCCGCATCGTGGAAAACGAGCTTGGCCTGCTGGTGGATTTCCGGATTCTGGGCAGCGAAGTGAACGGCAATCCGGCGACCACGAGTCTCCTGGCCCATCACGCTTACGGGAGTGTCCGAATCCCAGGGAATCATCATCAACACGAACGGACCAGTCTTCTTCCGAGTCCACGATTGACCTGCTGCGAGAGCAGTCGGGCGCGGAAGAACTGTCGGGCAGCAGGCTGGTTTATTAGGGTTCCGGCGGTTTCATCCGGGCAAAAATCTGCCGCGGTGACGAAGATCTCGCGCAACAACGCTCGCGCATCGTCGGTCCTGGCGATGTGTTGGCGCAAGCCCTCCCGATCAAAGATTATCACGAACCGGACCCGATAAGGATCGGCTTGTAACTCATCCTCTGTGGGTGGATGGGGTACTTCCTTTAAGAGCCGGGGAATATTCCTCCAGCCAAGCGAGTTCGGTGGCAACTCACGATTCTACCGTTTGGGAGCGGGGCACGGCAGCTCCGTTCGTCAATTCACCCCCGCAGCGCTCAGCACGAGCGGTCGCGCGAAAAGCAAATTCCCATGTGCAGCGTTCAATCTTTGACGTGCTCGCAGGTGCAAGTCCTGCCTCGGCAATGGATGGTTGGGCCGAATAGAGCGCGAGCGCGAAGCTGCCGCGCGTGGCGTGAAGTTCGTCTCCCCCGCACCCCGCGAAAACGAAACCGCCTGCTCACTGCGCGAAGAACCGCCCAAGCAAAAACAACAACCATAAACGCAGCCATAAACGGGTCAGACCATGGGTTGGCCCGATCACAATTGAAGAAGTGCCGGGCCACGTTGCCTCCATTTCGTTCACCACCTGGTCGAGATCCGCTCCCGACAGTATTGGTAACCTGTTGTGTCCACCAAGGCGTCCAACTCAGCCTGTTCCGCAGGCGGAAGTGAGTGGCCCGCGTCGCGCGCTGCCCGCCAGCGTGCCATCAGTTTGCTCAGAAGCCGTTGCTTGAGGGCAAAGTCGGGCGTGGCCAGGAAACGGTGCAGGCCGGTGCCCGTCGGTGTCGCCGCTGGTAGAGGCGTCCATTTACGCCGTCTTGGTGTGGGCGAGCGATGCGTGGGCCTCGGTCTTCAGAATGCCGAGCAGGGTGTTGGCGCGGACGACGGATTCGAGTTCGTCCTGTTCGGCGCGAGTCAACTGGTCTTCGGCGCGGTCATCGGTCACGAGAGAAAGGTCATTCCCACAACGTTTCATTTGACAAAATCCCGGAAAGACTGTGCCATCTTGATTGTTGTCACGAGATAACCAAATTCTGCTCCGGACCAAATATAACGGCGGCATCGCCGGCCGCTCGAATTGTCTGAACTAAACAGGTATGCCAAGTAAAGTTGCCATTGCCATCGGCGCGCATCCGGACGACATCGAGTTCTACATGGCCGGGACGCTGCTCAAGCTCAAGAAACAAGGCTACGAAACCCACTACCTGACTCTGGCCAATGGCAACTGCGGCAGCGCCCAGTACAACGCCGCCACCACAGAGTCCATCCGCAATACCGAGGCGCGGGCCGCCGCTGCGATTCTGGGCGCGCAGTTTCATCCCAGCCTCACCAACGATCTCGAAATTCTCTACAACCTGGACCTGCTCCGAGAGTTGGCCGCGGTGATTCGCGATGTGAAACCGGGAATCGTCCTCACCCATTCCCCGCAGGATTACATGGAGGACCATGTCAACACATCCCGTCTGGCTGTGACGGCCGCCTTCACTCGCGGGATGCCGAATTTTAGAACCGCTCCCCAGCGGCCGGCCGCGGAATACGATGTCGCCCTCTACCACGCCATGCCCCACGGCCTGTGTGACCAATTGCGACGGCGCCTGATTCCGGGCGCGTTCGTGAACACAACCTCGGTCCAGAAGACCAAGCGCCAGGCCCTGGCCGCCCATAAAAGCCAGCAAGGCTGGCTGGATGTCAGCCAGGGCATCAATTCGTTTCTGCTCGCGATGGAGAACATGAGCCTGGAGGTCGGCCGCCTGTCCAAGCGCTTTAAATGCGCCGAAGGCTGGCGCCGACACTTGCACCTCGGCTTCTGCCCAGCCGAAGCGGACCCCCTGCGCGATGCCTTGGGTGCCAATTACCTCGTCAACCTGGCCTACGAACGAAGTTTGAAAAACGGATAGCAGCAATTGCTCGAGCTTGTGAAATAAATCCACCAAGAATATCTATGCCACGAAAACTTAGTTCCATTGCCCCCGACTGGTGGGATTATACCACCCTCGACGACGAAATCATCCGCGACGCCGCCGCGTTAACACCGCAGCAGATGCTCAAACTATCCCGGCCAGGCTTCAAGGTGGTCATGTATGATACCCTCGCAGAATTCTACCTGGCCGAAGCGCTCGAATACATCACCGCCTGGAAACAATCCACGCCCGACAACCCGGTCGGCATCTGCGGCCCCATCGGCCCGACCGAGCAATTACCCCTGGTCGCCCGGCTCGTCAATGATCTCAACCTCAATATCGGGTCCGGTCATTTCTGGGGTATGGACGAATGGTTCCTGCACGGAAAAGAAGCCCCACCCTCGCATCCGCTCTCGTTCGAAAAAGCAGATCGCGAGCTTTGCTTCAATCGCATCCGAAAAGACCTCGTGATGCCGGACGCCAACTTGCATTTCCCCAAAGCCGACCTCGCCGACTATCGCAAGACCTGGGAAACAGGTGTCCGTTGTGCGGTCATGCAGGGCGGTCAAGGCGACGTGAAACATTGGGCCTTCAATGACCCGCCGCGCCGCGTGGGGAAGTTCAAGAATAGCCCGCCTTCGCCAGCCGAATATCGCAGACTGGCCACCCGTGTCGTGGATCTGCACCCCCTCACCATCGCCCAAAACGCCCGCACCTCCGGCGGTGGCAACATCTCGATGGTCCCAACTCAAGCCATCTCGGTCGGGCCAATCGAGACCTGGAAATCGGAGAAAGTCTCGATCTGGCAGGCTGGCAGTCATGACAACCCATTTGGCCAGCGGCTGACCTGCCTCATGATCGCCCGCAAACTGCCCGACGCCGCAGTGCCAATGTCGCTGCTCGCCGAGCATCCGAACGTTCAGTTCAATTACTACCGCAATGGCATCGGCACCTGCGATGTCGAGATGCATTGATCGCAAAGTTCTCGAACCGGTTGGCCCACGAACGCGAGCTATGGCAAAAGGGCCTCGCCTTCGTTGCCGGCGTGGACGAGGCGGGGTGCGGCCCGTTGGCCGGACCGGTCGTCGCGGCAGCCGTGGTTCTCCCGAATGCATGGTTGCATACCGGCATCTGCCCCAGCCTGCGCGACCTCAACGATTCCAAACAGCTCGCCGAAGTCCAGCGCGATCATTACTTCGCCATCCTTGATTCCCATCCGGAGATTCGCAGTGCCATTGCGACTGTGGACGTTGAAACCATCGACCGCATCAACATCTTGCAAGCCGCCCATCGCGCAATGAACCTTGCGCTCGACCAATTGCAGCCGCCGCCGCAGCACGTCCTCGTCGATGGCCGCCCCGTCAAATCGATGCGTTTCCCCAACACTCCCCTCGTCAAAGGCGACGCGCGCAGTTACTCCATCGCCGCCGCCAGTGTCCTCGCAAAAGTGACGCGGGACCGC
This sequence comes from Verrucomicrobiota bacterium, assembly GCA_037130375.1. Taxonomy (GTDB): domain Bacteria; phylum Verrucomicrobiota; class Verrucomicrobiia; order Limisphaerales; family UBA8199; genus JAPLUA01. The sequence continues at coordinate 3,632 of JBAXTC010000243.1, forward strand.
ATGATGCGCGAATTTGATCGGTTATATCCCGGCTACGGTTTTTCCCGTCACAAAGGCTACGGCACCCGCCAACACCTCGCCGCCATCCGTGAGCGCGGCCCCTGTCCAATCCATCGCCGCAGCTTCGCCCCCTTCCGCCCGGCAGAAAGTGACTTGGAACTATTTGCCGCCGCCAGCCGCCCCTAATCCCCACGCCACACAGTCGGCGCTCCCTCCGTTTCCAGTCCCCGGCATCCCTCGCTCTCAATCTTCCGCGTTACCGTAACTCTTCCGCGTCACGGTTTTCGCACGCAGCACCACCGCCAGATTATCGGCAAGCGTTAGCCTCCCCAGCGTGCGCTCGACGATCTTGTAAAGCACCTTGACCGGTCTGAGCCTGGGATTCTCTTTGTAAGCCGTGGTGCGTTTCAGCAGATCGGCGCGCTCGCGGTTTGCCACCTCCTTCCCGCCACCGCGCCAGTCCTGCCAGATGACTAGCGGATTGAAGTGTGTCGAGCGGAAATCGATGACCGAAAAGCGGGTTTCCACCAACTGCGTCAGGGTCGCCTTGGTGAAATAATTCAGGTGTTGCGGGTACACATAACGATAGCGCGCGCCCAGCAACCGTGCCGCCAGCGACCTCATATTTGGCACCAGCACAAAGCAAAGCCCGTTTGGCTCGAGAATTGACCATGCCTTATCGAGGAATTGTCTCGGCTCGAGCAAATGCTCGATTACGGCCCAACAGGTCACCGCAGCGAATTGTTTCCCCCCGAAATCCTGGCCCGGAAAATCCCCGCGCAAGACCGGCACGCCGCGCGACTCCGCGTAATCCAGGGGCGCGCCGCTCACGTCAGTCCCGAGGATGTTGTAGCAGCCCGGAAAGCGCTGGTTCAACTGAAACAAAAACGCGCCCGAGGAACACCCCACATCCAGCACTGCTCCCCTTAAACAGTGGCTCCGAAACAGCCGCAACTCGCGTTCAAACCGCACCGCCGCGTAATCGCTCTCGAGCTTGGCCGGGGACAGATAATAATCTGCGCCCGCCTGGTCATAATACTTTCCCGACGCGAATTCCGCCGGCGCCGGATTCGCATGGATCATCCCGCACCGGCCGCAGCGCGCGAGGCGCAGTTCGCCCTTTCGGAAGTGCTCCCGCGCCTCGGCATGACCGCAAACCGGGCAGTTCCGCAATATTCCAGCCGATATTTGATTTGTCTTCGGCACCCGGCAGTTATAGAACGAGGACGGGCCGCAATCAAAGAAATCCTGTTCCGCCATCGCCGCTGGCGGTTCTGGGGGCTTGTTCACCTTTACCGTTATATTAGGGACCGGTGCAATGAGGTCTAAGTTGCGAAAGGCTTTACGTGCGCCTGGCGGTCCATGCGGAACTGGCGACTTAACATTCTCTAGTAGTATGGGAGTAGTGCTTATATCGACAAGAACGAGCGTAATGGGAATGTTATAGAGCGGCGGCCAAACCTCAAAATGTAATTCAGTTGTGCTGCTGGAAGATTGGAATGTCCGAGCCTCAGCCACAAAATACACAAGAGTGCCCTTCGTTAGGTCATTTAGCATCGGTATATGTTTATCCGAAATAAACGTTATCCCAAAAATAGAAAAAGCCTTATGGGACAGGTTTATAGCCTGACTCCCGTTCGTCCGATCGCGAACGTCATTCACAGTAGCGGAATCGTGCAAAACGATCTGTGAAAGCCCTCGAATATACTTTTCTTTGGCGATCTTCAGCAGTTGAGGAAGTTGAACACTTGTCGCAAATTCTAAAGTCTTCCAATCTTCAGCGCATACTTGCTCCAAATACTGATGGAACTCATTCAATGAATAGACTACCCGTTGTTCTGTCATATTAATGTGATCGCGTTCTATGTAATTGCAATGATCTATGTTCAACATGTGTTTCCATATAACGTTTCATTCCCAGGAGATAGCCCCCCAACGGCCTTGTTCCATGATTCTGGTTATACTTCTTTGATCGCTGCTGACAAGAACTATTTTCCAGGTCACTTAAACCGGGTTGGCATGGTTTACGCTTGTCCTGCAGATGGTGGGTAGTGTCCAAGCCACCCAGAACGCAAGGAATTGGCTTCACCGCCTCGTTTCTTGGACCAGGTCTCAGGTCGCTGGCCATTCACATCACCCCTGGCATTTCCAGCGCTCAGGCAATTAGAGCTTGCAGGACTTGCACGGTGGATTATGTTGGTGCCGAATATGACGAGCAATTTCCACACGTCCAAGCGATGAGCAATTAATCCCGAGCTACGACCAGAAATGCATAACACCGTTAAACCCCACGAACCATGAAAAAGCAATTAATCCGCATCTCTATTCTGCAATCCAGCAAGATATTAACGGTTCTCTATATCTTGATGGGCTTCATATACACTATCGTTGGAATTCCCATGATCATCTTCGGTGGCACGCCTTTGAAGATAATGGGAATCGTTTACCTCTTCATGCCCGTCATCATGGGTATCATAGGCTTTGTGTTCTTTGCCCTTTTTGCAGCCATTTACAATTGTCTGGCTAAATGGCTTGGGGGATTAGAGGTTGAAATCAAGAACATCGATTAGATGGCTGACCAACCGCTAAAAACGACTCCTCGCAAGCGTATCGTATACAGCCTGATCTGCCTTATCTCTGCGCCGTTTCTGATTCCTCTCCTGTTGGCCCTGGTTGATACGGGCACCTCCATAGTCATTGGACACCCTGTGTTCAGCAAATTCGAAGCCAGGTATTGGGATGGAGGATCGGAATTATACGCTGGGTGGGGTTACCATCTCTTTCTTGCTAATAAGCTTTCCGGCGAACGAGGACCTGTCATTTGGACCTGGTCCGTCCCCATCGAACTCTCTCTCACAAACAGGAAACGTGGACTATATCCCCTGGGTGCATAACTCACACCCTGACCACCGCTGAAGACCCCGTATTTTGTGCTGGCCGTGTAACCGATGTCGTCCGATCAATTCACCCGCAATCGGGTGGTGTTATTTATTGCGCCATCGAATGCAGGCACAAAGTTCTGCCTCCTGGCGTGGCTAAACGAGAGCGATAGCAATGGTGCTTCTTGATCGTTTTCACATGTTTCTACCGCAACTCGGTCTGTAATGCTTTTAATGTCGCTGCGTTAAAATGACCAGTGGTTTGCAGCGAACGCTCGGAAATATGGAGTGAACGCGTGGCATTTGTGAGTTGACAGCAAGAGTCAGGAAATCAGGTAGATGCACCGGTCCAACGGTCGCGGTGGTGTTCGTGAGGATGGAGGCAGCGCCGGGTCCACAAAGTGGGGTTGATTCCAGCAACCAGGTCCGTTAAGGTGCGTGACATGGGCACGCTCTGGTATGGCGAGAAGATGGTTAACTGGTTGCTTCCTGCGTAGATGAATATCTTTGCAAAACTCAAGGGGTGGTTCTCCGGCAAGGTGGAGCCGGAGCATTTGAGACGCGGCAAACTTGGCGAGCGTGCGGCCAAAAAGTTCCTCCGGGGCCACGGCCTGAAATTCCTCACTGCAAACTTTCGCTCCCCGCGCGGCGAAATCGACCTCATCTTCCGAGACGACGACTGCCTCGTCTTCATTGAAGTCAAGACGCGTTCCTCGGAGGAGTGGGCGCGCCCGGCGGCGGCGGTGGACAAGGAGCGGCGCCAGCGCCTCACCCGAGCCGCGCTCGATTACCTGCGCCTGCTCAAGTATCCTCCGGTCAAAATCCGATTCGACATCGTGGAAGTCATCCTCCACGACAGCGCCGTGCGTCAAATGCGTCATTTGCCCAATACCTTCGCAATGGAAAAACCCTATCGATATGGGTGAAATGACGAGTCGAAAATCGAATGCTGGCCCCGCGGCTTAATCATTCCTCCCCGCCATTACATCCGTCGCTTTGAGCGCGAGCGGAAACGGCTCCAACGGCATCGGGCGGTCATGGTTTAGGAACTCCTCGCACACGCGAAAAAAGCCGGCCTGCGTTGTGATGCGCCGTATCTGGTGCAGGAACTGTCCGCTGGGTTCGGCGCCCACTCCAAAGTAGTTCATGTATTTCTTCATTTTCTGCACCTGGGCAGATTCCCGCGCGCCGGTGGAACAGGCCGCTTCATAAAGCGCGCGCACATAGCTCAGAACATCATGCCCGCGCGGGATGAAGAGCGTTTCGCCCCGCTGATGCTGGCGGATTTGATCAAACAGCCACGGATTGCGAATCACGCCGCGGCCAATCATCAATCCTCGCGCGCCGGTGACTCTCAATACTTCGCCCGCCTTTTGCGCAGAATAAACATTGCCGTTGGCCAACACAGGGCAGGGGACCTCGGCGACCGCGCGCGCGATGTAATCGTAATGCACCTCGCTGCGATACAGCTCTTTCACCGTCCGGCCATGCACCGTCAGCAAATCCACCGAGTGCTTGGCGAAAAGCGGCAGCAGTTCGGAAAAGACATCCGCCGTGTCGAACCCCAACCGAGTTTTCACGCTGAATTTGATTCTAATAACGTTTCGCAGCGCTCCAAGAATCGCATCCACTTGCCGCAAATCCCGCAGCAGACCGCCGCCGGCGCATTTGCGGTAAACGACCGGCGCTGGACAACCCAGATTCAGGTCCACCGCCGCCACCGGATACTGCTGCAGCTCACGCGCCGTTCGCGTCAGCGATGGAATGTCGTTCCCGATCATCTGCGCGATTACTGGCCTGCCAGTCGGATTCTGGGTGATGGATTTGAGAATGTTCTTCTCCAGCCGCGACGTCGCATAGACGCGAAAATACTCGGTGAAATAGACATCCGCCCCGCCATAAGCCGCCATCAGCTTCCAAAATGCCAGATCGGTCACGTCTTGCATCGGCGCCAGGGCTAGTATCGGTCTCGAACCGCCAAGCAGGGCGTCCAATGGTTCGCGAAAGTTCATCTCCGCAACGCCTCCAGATCGTGCCGCTACTTTCATCCCTCCGGCTTTCGCTCGACCTTCCGCGCCGGCTCGATATGAACCAGCACATCGCGCACCGCGGGAATCTGGCCGCGTATCTTGTCCTTTACGCCATGCCCAATCTCGTGCGAGCGATGCACCGTCATGGCCGGGTCCACCTCCACATGTATATCGACGAAATAGTTATAGCCTACCTTGCGCACCAGGCATTTCTCGACAGCCTCCACCCCGGGCACCGCCTGGGCAATCCGGCGGATTTGACTCACCACCTCGCCGCTGGGAGCCGTGTCCATCAACTCGTCCATTGCGGGTCGCAACAGCCGCAAACCGTTCCAGGCGATGACCCCGGCGGCCACAATTGCCGCCACATCATCCGCCGCCTCGCACCCTTTTCCGCCGAGCAGCGCCACACTGATGCCAATTGCCGCCGCCAGCGAGGTAATCGCATCGCTGCGATGGTGCCAGGCATCCGTGCGCATGGCCGTGCTTTGAACCGTGTCTGCTTCCTGTCGCACGAACCGAAAGAGGGTTTCTTTGATGACAATGACCGCCCCGAGCACCAGAAGCGTGAAGGGAGCCGGCGCAGAATGACGGCCCGGGATGCCCCGCACGGCGGCCACGATGATCCAACTGGCTGCCATCAGCAGCATCGTGGAAACCACTGCAGCCGCGATGGGTTCCGCCTTGCCATGACCGTAGGGATGGTCCTCGTCCGGAGGCGCGGCGGCCACGACCAACCCCCGCCACACGATAATCGAACTCACGATGTCCGACAGCGATTCGACCGCGTCGGCCACCAACGCATGGGAATTCCCGGCAATCCCGGCAACGAATTTAGCCGCAGTCAGAACAATATTGACCGCCAATCCCGCAAAAGTGGCGCGCAAACTCCGCTTCAGCCGGCTCATTGGCACGCCCCACATTACCCCGCCCCCACGCAAAAATAAAATCAAATCTGAAAGCAATTTCTGGAAGCCCAACGTCAGCGCTTGATCTTAAACTCCGTTTTAATTATCAATAATTCCACGAGATGACCGACATCCGCTCCTGGTCACCAACGCCGTCGTCCTTGCCAAAGACTCGACCTTATGGAGTGCGCCGGCAGAGCGCAGCGGCGACGGCGCTTTCC
>JBAXTC010000244.1:0-9665 GCA_037130375.1 Verrucomicrobiota bacterium
GATTGGTCGTCGGGGTAATGGCGGCGATGACCCCGTAGGGCGCGGGTTCAGTCAGGTTGAGACCATCGTCGCCGGTAACGGCGTGCGGCTGCAGATCCTCAGTGCCGGGGGTGTTCTCCGTGACAAGCAGGTTCTTGATGATCTTGTCTTCGTACCGGCCCAGCCCGGTCTCTTCGTGGGCTTCCTTCGCTAACGCGTCGCGGTGTTCGCGCATCGCGCTGCGGATCGCAGCGATGATCTGGTTGCGTTTCCGCAAGCCCATCTGGTCGAACTCGCCAAACGCGACGGCGGCGGCCTGAACGGCTGCTTCGCTGTTCTCGAATACGCCGAGTTCGTCAGCCAGCGAAGGAGCCGCCGGACGCTCCCGGCTCGCCGGAGCGCGGTCGTTCAGGCCGGCAACGATACGCTGGGCGATGACTTCGATTTCCTGGTCGCTAAGTCCGGCCATGATGAACCTGTGCTAGTCCTTCTTGTACTTATCCACGCCACCAATTTCCCAACTATCCACGATGGCCATGATGACAGCGTCGCACGGACGGTTCTGAGTGGCGGTCGTCTGGCGCGCGGAACTGCCGGTCGCGATCAGGACGAGTTCGCCCGGGCCGGCGCCAACGGCGTCCGCCGCCACGACATGACCGCCGGTTTCCTTGCCTTCGGGATCAACGTGTTTGACCAGCATGAACTTCAATCCATCCATGCTGGCTTCCTTGCGCGTGGCCACAACGGTGCCGACAACCTTGCCAAGATTCATAAAGTTCCAATCATTTCAATCATTTCAATCCACGCCCCGCCTGCGCGGGCGGGGCGATGCACCCTACCGGAACGGACCACATGGCCCGTCCCTGATCATGATGCTCGCGTTACTTCTTGGCCGCTTTGGTGCCGCGCCCCAGCGGCAGCACCTCGTCCACGCCCGGGTGCGGCCGGGGTATAACATGGACAGCGACCATTTCGCCGACGCGGCTGGCGGCGAGGCGGCCGGCATCCGTCGCGGCCTTCACTGCGGCGACGTCGCCACGGATGACCGCCGTGACGTAGCCACCGCCGGTCTCCTCGAAGCTGACGAGTTCGACCTTGGCGGCCTTGACCATTGCGTCTGCGCCTTCGACCATCGCCGCGAAGGATCGTGTCTCCAGTAAACCTAATGCATCTGCCATATATGTGTCTCCTAACGTTTTATTTGTGATTATGAATTGTAAATTAGGCTGGGTTCAAAATCCGTCACCCCACGGCTGCCACACTGCGCTGCGGAAGCTGCGGACAAGTGGTTGGTCGTTCCCATGAAGCATCCGGGTTAGTCCGAGCTGCCGCCTTTCATCGCGCGGCCGCTGATGCTGTTAATGGCCGCCTCGGCCGCTTTCCATGCAACATCCACGTCCTTTTCCTCCCCGCCAATATAGACGCGGCCGAAACTGCCAAACGCGCGGATCTCAAGGATGTTGATGTCGGCAGTTTTCTCGGCTTCGTTGGCCGCGAAGGCAGCGTAGGCGGCCGGGGCGACTTCCAGTGTGAAAAGGCTGTGACCCGGCAGAATCGTGTTACCGTGTCGCGTCCGGTTGATGAGCATGGTATGGTAGTCGTTGATCATGCGGATGACGCTGCTGCTGTAGATGACCGGCTTGTAGCGGTCCTCCTCTTTCAACCCGAGCGCATCGAGGATGGCGGCGCCGGCGGCGCGGACATCCGCCTGCGACTCCGAATGGATTTCCAGCAGACCGTAGAGGCGTTCGATGATCTGCATGCCAGGCAAGACCTTCGTGCATTTGAGCGCCACATCGGTGACGCGGTTGATCTCCATGCCCGGCGAAATCTCGACAAATAGCGAGGCCTGCCCGGCAATGGGCAGGAAACCCTGCGATACGGTGGCGAAGAACGACGCCACCTGCGGTTGCAGGCTGTCCAGGAAAATGTATGAGCGTAAGTCTGCCATAAAAGAGAGGGATCGCAGGTATCCTAATATTTTACACCCTCGGAACTGACGGCCTTCCCGGCGGCTTCCTGCAGGATTTTGATGCCGCTACTGGTGCCGATGCGCGTGGCGCCGGCTTCCACCATGCGCAGCAAATCGGCCAGCGAGCGGATGCCCCCGGACGCTTTCACCCCCATGCGCTTGTCGCGCACGATTCGGCTCATCAACGCCACGTCTTCCACCGTCGCGCCGCCGCTGCTGAACCCGGTCGAGGTCTTCACAAAGTCAGCCCGTGCTTTGACCGCCAATTCGCAAGCGCGTGCCTTCTCCGCCTGGTTGAGGAGCGAGGTCTCCAGAATCACCTTGCATTTCGCGCTGCCGTCCCGACAGGCCTCGACCACCGAACGAATGTCCCGCAGCACCAGGCCCTCGTCGCCGCCCTTGAGCGCGCCGACGTTGATGACCATGTCGATCTCCTTGGCCCCTTGCCGAATCGCCGCCCGGGCCTCCATGGCCTTGGTCTCCGGCGCTTGTGCCCCGAGCGGAAAACCAACGACGCAACAAACCTTCACGCCTGATCCGTCCAGAAGTTGCCGGGCATGTGAGACCCAGGTTGGATTCACGCAAACCGAGCAAAACCTGTGCTCGCGCGCCTCCCGGCATAGTTGCTCGATGTCGGCTTTGGTGGTGTCCGGCCGCAAAATCGTGTGGTCGATAAGCTGCGGGATGTTCAACGGCGGCAAAGCCGCAGGGCCGGCAATCGGCGCGCGTTGAGTCGCCAGAAGCTCCTGAACGCGGTGAGCGATCTTTTCCAGGTCCGGCTTGGTGATGTTCTGCAAATCCGATGGCGGCAGGATCACTCGAGCTTCACCAACACCCGCCAGGAGAGTTGCCTGGTGCGGCCCGACCTCGATGGGTCCGTCCTGAACGGCGTTGATCAATTGCACCCGCTTGCGATGCCGTTCCTCGACACATTCCTCCGTCAGGAACGCCTCCAGAATCTGCGTGGCCTGATCGAGATTGGTCTGCCCCGCGCCAAGCGTCAGCACGTTCGCATCATTGTGCTGGCGGCTGTTCCTGGCCAGCGCGACGTTGTAACAGGCCGCTGCGCGCACGCCGCGCACCTTGTTGGCAGTCATCGCCGAACCGATCCCCGCGCCGTCGATCATGACGCCTCGGTCACATTGCCCGCCAGCAACCAGCCGCGCCACGGTGTAGGCAATGCGCGGGTAATCGACGGCCTCCTTGTTGTGGGTTCCGCAATCCTGGACAAAGCAGCCCTTGTCACGCAGGAATCCCAGAAGCTGGTTCTTCAGCTCCAATCCGCCATGATCCGCACCGATGGCAATCTTCAGGTCTTTCAAGGTCAAAACGTCAAAGTTCCACTCTCGAAACTGACGCTATCAGGGTCCGAAGCTATGTCAAGGGGCTGATGAGGGCGGCACCGTCCGCCCGTGCGAAATGACGACTGACGAAACGAGACCGGGACGCCCCGAATTAAGACTGGCCCCGCAGCAGGTGCTGCCATTGGTCTTCGCGCGCTTGGCGGGCTGCTTTGAGGGCGCCCTTGGCCACGAAATCCTTGTAATTCTTGCCGACACTTCGGACAATCGGCTTCTCGTATCCTTCCTCGACGAGCATTCTCTGCAACTCGCTGTCCAACTGCCGTATCTGGCTTCCGCCACCAGTGAGAATGATGTTCTGCAGCAGCTCGGTGATGCTATCCGATGGTGCCCGGGCAATGAGCGCTTTGGTCGCCTCGAAGACTTGATTCAGCAGCGATCGGCACGCGAAGTCGATTTGTTCGGTCAAATCGAGCTTTCTGACTTTCCCGCCAACCATCACATTCACGATCACCGGCTGCTCGGCCGCCACCACAGAGGAATGCTGTTCCTTGATCTCGCGCACCTTGATCGTGGACAACCCGCAGTCGGGGTAAGTCTTCTTAATGCCTTCGCTCAAAATGGCATCGACCTTGTCGCCAGCAAATGGAAGGCTGATTTGGTCTTCCGCTGTCGGATAATAGCCCTGAACCAGGCAAACGTCCGTGGTGCCAGCCCCAATATCAACAAATAGGGAGTTGCGAACCGGGTCCACATAATTGGGATCGGTCAGGCGGTTCTCACCCCGAAAACCCAGGGCGGCAAGAAACGGTTCGGGAATCAGAATGACCCGATCGAAGATGCCAGCCACCACTTGACGGACGTTTTCCCGGGCGGTCACAGCGGCATTGGCAGGAATGCCGATGACCGCCCGGATTTCCGTTCCGGCAGGCACCGAAATGAGGGATTTCAAATATTGCAGATAATCGCGAGAAACGCTGATATCTTTGAGAACACCGTCGATCATCGGTTGAACCAGACGCAGGTGGAGACGGTGTTTCAAAGCTTCCTGACCGAAGAGCACAGAGGCATTGCCGGGAAGCAAATCCGGGAGAATACCTTCCTTGGCATAACCCACCACGGTGGGAACCAAATGGTGAACGGTAAGTTCCGTCGATCCGCGCAGGGATCCCTGGATGCAGGAAGTGTTGGTTCCCCAGTCAAAACCGAGTTGTAAAACTTGTTTTGCTTCCCGTTGGGGTTCATCTCCGCTTTTCGGAGCCGATTTGATTTCCGTTTCTTCGGTAGTTCGATTGGATTTGACTGGTGTACTCATGGTTATTCGTTCGTTAAGTTAATTCGATTGGATTTGACAGGTGTGGTCATGGTTTTGTTCGTTCAGGGTGTTCCTTGGCTTGACTGGCCAATGGCAACTTAAGCTGCCACGACTCTTTTGTTCAGACCAGCGGGTTTTCGATCTTCCGCCGATAAGTAATCTATAATCCCAGGAATGTTCTCGAAGGCGATCTTGGGCGCAATCCTTGGGTTATTGGCGGACCGGCCGGCGTTCAATTCCCCAAACTGCGCCTCGTAAGCTGAAAATTGATCGCTTACCGTGCGACGAATTTCCTGGGAAACCTGATTGCACAACATCGGAATCAACTGCGTTTCCCATCGCGTGGAGGCAATCTCATGGAACAGCATCGCGTCTTCAACGCGCTTTTGCTCGTTCCGAAACATGTCCTCCAGAGTCGTCTTTTTCACGATAGGATCTTGCGTGCTGGTTCGCGACCATGTAGCTATCCGTTTGGGCAGCCGGGTGCTCAGAATTTCGTCCGATTCGGCGACGTTACCCTGATGGCGCAGCATGCAGAGCCGTCTGAAGTCGGAAACTACTTGATCCCAATCGCTGGTTGTTAATGATTCACTTTTCATCGAATGACATTATTTGCCACATTTTTTAGCCTGACGGGAGTTAAGCAACTCGCGTGCCTGCCATTTCGGAGGGGGTGCCTGTTGAAACAGGGTCGTTTTTCCAAATGGTTATGTTATTCGATAGGCAATAATTGCCTCTCCCGCTTTTAACTGGGACATCCTTGCCTAGTTGGCTCGATTGACCGTATCACCTGGCTTCGAACGTCTGCAACACAGCAATTTTAACGGGGCGTAGGGCAGGTCTCCGACCTGCTGGTTGGCGGAGTCGCCGACTTCGTGCGGGGCAAGAGCAAGAGCAAGAGGAGGAGCATGAGCAAGGGATATGCCCCAGGCTGCTGCCGGGTGTAGGGCAGGTCTCCGACCTGCCGGTCCATGGAGTCTCCGACTCCGTGCAGGGCCAGAGCCAGGGCCAGAGTCAGAGCAAGACATCTGCCCCACGCTGCTCCCCAAAGAAAAAACTGCCGAGGATTGGTGACATCGGTTTGCTTCAGGTCCTGTTTTCCGCAAGACTGCGCGTGATGAAAAAGCAAATCGCCATCGAATCCGAGAAAGGCGCGAACGAAGCCGGCGGCAAGGGCTGCCTTGCCGCGTCTCGGCGCCTTTGCCTGGCATTCTCATTCTCACTCGCAGCTTGTGTGTTTGGCTCGAAACTGGCCCAAGCCGAGACTACAAATCAAATCGCCGCAGCAGCCACCCCACTGGCCGCAGCGACGGCCCGCAGATCCATTAAGCCGATCGACTGGCGACACCATATCGAGGCCAAAGCTCTGGCTCAGTCGGGGAAAGGCACCTGGACCTCGCCGCTGGTGAAAGCCGCGTTTCCATTCAACGAATTGGTCTATTACTGGAATGTCCGTCTCCCCAAAGAGCAAGGGTTCCGGCTTTATCTCCAGGCGGAGTTTGGGCCGGGCGACGCGTCGCCGTGGCTTTATGCCGGCTTCTGGGGCGACATCAAACTCTCCGGCAAACGCTCCAAGCCGAGCTTCGATCGGGGTTGGGTCGATGAGGACACCCTCCTGCTGAAAGCGAAGGCGACCGGTTACCGGTTCAAGGTCGTCGATGAGGGCCAGACGCCGCTGACGGTTTTGCCGGCCCTGGGGATCATCACTACCGACACCAACCCCACGACCGAGTTGGCGGCGCGTTACCTGCCTCAGAAACGGAGTTCTCGGGCGGCGTCAAAGGTTCTCGATGTTCCGTTGCGCCTGCAGGCCGATGTCTGCGGTAACCCGCTGAAGGACCGGTGCCAGTCGGCCGCGGTGGCATCGGCGATGCAGTATTTCGGCAAGTCGATACCTCTGGAGCAGATCATCTGCTACACGACGGACCCGGAATACGAATCGTTCGGCATCTGGCCGCGCACGATCAATGCCGCCGTCGAACACGGTTTTCGGGCCTATCTTGATCGCTTTCGGGACTGGGACGCCGTGCGCCAGACCGTTAGCGAGAACAAGGTGATTCTCTGCTCGATCACCATGCCGGCCAGCAGTGAATACCTCGCGCCGCCCTACGCGAAGATGGGAGGTCACATCGTCGCCTTGTGCGGCGTAACCGAGGATGGCCGGGTCATCGTGACCGATTCGGCCTCGACAGCCCAAAAGGCGAAGGAGGGGGGGCATTGTTTGCAATGGCTTCAGCCGGATTTCGAGAAAATCTGGATGCGCAATAAAGGTGGCGTCGGCATGGTGATCTGCCCGCCGAAGAACGCGACGGAGCTTCTGGTGCGCAATCTGCCTCCCTATCCCCGCCCGGTGCCACCAGCACCCCGGAACCCACCAACTTCTACGAATGCCTCGGCTCCGCCGGAATCTTGACGCCAGCCACCGTCCTCCCAACCCAGTCGTCACCGAGTCCCGGTTTCAGCCGTGCTCCCCACAACGCGACAAAGCACGGGCAGCTACGGAAACCTGGAATTGAACAACGCCAACTGCGCGTCGTTGGGCGCCAGCCCGACCGTGAATGGCACCCTCACGCTTACCAGCGGCGAGTTGGTCACCGGAAGTTCGTACCAGGTCAACCTGGCGGCCGCCGCTGCCTGGTCGCGCAACAATGGCTGGGTCAACGGCACATTGCAGAAGATATTCAACACAGGCAGCCAGTCCTTCACCTTCCCGATTGGCGGGCAGACCGCCTACCGGCCGGTTGCGGTGGCCAACCTGAATGTGGCGACGGCCGGGACACTGGCCGCGGTGGTGTCCGCTACGGCTGGGAACCATCCGCAGAGTAGCGGGTCCGGAATCAATCCCAGCCATGACGTGACGCGCTACTGGACGCTTACGCCGGGGGGGTGGGCTGGCGGTTGGAACTTTCGGTGTGACCTTTACCTTTGATGACAAACGTCTGGTCCGCGAGGACCGTCAGTTCGTCGTCCGTCAGCGAGCCGTAACCGGGCAATGGAGCGAGGCGAAGAATCTCGTGGCAGACCCAGCGCTGCTCGGACGGTTCGAGTTGCCGGAACTCGTCCACCAGTTTTGTGGCTATCGCAGTCATGCCAGGAAGTTAATCTCCGCCCCCCTTCCGCCAAGCGGATTTTCCAACAGGTCAGTCAACGTCAGCGGGTTCTCACGATGGACACTGCCGCCATGCCAAGCAGCCCGGAATCTGAAAGCCAGTCGTGGTCAGCCTCAAATCCGGTCCAGATTCTTTTGCCTTCGCGCCCGTCGTGCCGCCACCCCAGCCGTCCGTCCGCTGGCACGAGCCGGTATCGGCATCCTGCCAGGCCGGTGTTACCGTGGCGCGCATGGAAACGCTGACGATGAAATTGCCCGAGGGTTTGCTGGTCTGGCTGGAGGCTGAGGCCAAACGCGCCCGGCAGCCGAAATCCGCGCTGGTGGGGGAGATTTTGCGGCAACACCAGCAGCGCCAGCATCCGTCGGCGCTGGATCTGACCGCCAATTTGTGCGGGTGCGCCGAGAGTGGCTTGGGCGACGTGGCCTGCAACAAGAAGCACTTTACATCTGAGCCAAGTGTCGCTGTGCTGGTTTGTCCACCAGGCACATCAGGTCGCAAAGCGCGGCATTTGCCGGCTTGCCGTTCTCCTCCCAGGCCACTTCGATCCGAAGATAGTTGGTGTCCGCAGCCGTCGCTGCTTTGTTGAAGTCACCGGTGATGGGCACCGGGTTCACGCTGCCCTGGGAAACAGAATATGATTCAGAGAAAACTCTGAACCCTGTGGTGGAAACTGGGGTTGGGCTGCGTGGCGACGGAATACGCGCCTGTGCATGGCGATTGTAATTCACGCGTCGTCAGCAGCCTGAAAAGCCCCGCTTTAACGCTCTTTATGACAGAAATCTCCGTTCCCTTTGATTTAGTAATTCATAATTGTTTTCTCTTGTGATAGTCGATTCATAACAATAAAATACGTTCCGTAATGATTTTCTAAAGGAAATGCCAGGTGGTAAATAACCAGTTCAACGGTTCCACTCCAGTTGGATACGAAGCCTTGGTTGCCAGGTTCAACCTCCAGGTAGTTCCAAACTGGCACCACTCGCGCACCGGTCAGTCAAACCTTCACCAGACCCACACAGACGCCGGTCAGGTAGTCGAGGTGTATCCGCGCTTCCTCACGCCGCAGGATTCCTTGGGTGCCCAGCTTGAGTTTGCCCTCAAATACGACGGCACGAATCTCGAAATCCTCTCGACACTATTTGAAAAGGCCCCGGAAGAAGAATTGCTCGCCTACATCCGCTCAAAACCCACCGGCAAGTATGCCCGGCGTCTCTGGTATCTTTTTGAGCTGCTCACCGGCAGACGCCTTCCAATTGAAGACCTTACCACCGCCAATTACGTTGATTTGCTCGAAGCGGATGAATACTACACCGCCGACCCAGTCCAGGTCCGCCGTCAGCGCGTCAATGACAACCTTCTCGGTGATGCCCGCTTCGCCCCCATTGTCCGTCGCACTGGAAAGCTTGCCGAGTTTGAGAAAAAGGACATCTCGGGCAGGTGTCGGCAGCTTCTCGATGGCTACCCTCGGGAGATCCTGCGACGAGCGCTCAGCTACCTCTACACGAAGGAGACCAAATCTTCCTTCGAAATCGAGAATGTCACCCTCAATGCCTCACGCACCGAGCGTTTCATCGCGCTCCTCGCGACCGCCGAGAAGAAGGACTTTTTCGCCAAACCCGAGCTGATCGATCTTCAAAATCGAATCGTGGACGAACGTTTTCGCGACCCGGACTACCGTCAGTCCCAGAACTACGTTGGCGAATCCGTCTCCTGGAGGGAAAAGATTCACTTCGTCTCACCCAAACCGGCCGACCTTCCCGCCCTCATGGAAGGTATGTTTGCGGCACATCGCCGGATGGAGGCTGGCAAAATCCAGGCAGTTGTCCACGCCGCCACCATCGCCTTCGGTTTTGTTTACATGCATCCCTTCGAGGACGGCAATGGCCGAATCCACCGCTTCTTGATCCACAACATACTGGCCAGAAGGGGGTTCACACCCCCGGGCACCATATTCCCCGTTTCCGCCGCCATGCTTCAGGACAAGGAAGCCT
>JBAXTC010000245.1:0-9630 GCA_037130375.1 Verrucomicrobiota bacterium
TGTTTAAGAACCAAATGAACCAAACCAAACTTTCGGCTGGACGCGTCCGGCAGATCCTGGTCGGCGCGAGGAAGAGCCGTGTCCTGGTTGTGGGTGACGTCATGCTCGACCATTTCATCTGGGGCAGTGTGGCGCGCATTTCGCCGGAAGCGCCCGTGCCGGTTGTGGATTTCGAGCGTGAGAGTTTGATGCCCGGTGGCGCGGCGAACGTCGCCCGCAACCTCACATCTCTCGAGGTGCCGACGGAGTTGCTGGGCGCTGTTGGACGCGACCCCGCGGCCAACCAACTAAAGCGCCTGCTCAAGGACTACCACATCGGCTGCCAGGGACTACACGGCAACGCCAGGCGCAGCACCACCGTCAAGACCCGCATCGTGGCCCACAAACAGCAGGTAGTGCGGATCGACCGCGAAACCCGCGATGGCCTGGGGGCGTCCCTAACCAAACGACTGGTTGCCGCCACACAGGCAATGATTGGCAACACGGCGGCAATTATCGTGGGCGATTACGGCAAAGGGGTCGTCACCCAACCGCTGCTCGATGAGGTCAAGCGGCTTTGCCGTGCCCACGGGGTCTGGCTCAGCGTCGATCCCAAGCCCGTCCACCATCTTGATTTGACCGGCCTCTCGCTCATCACGCCGAATCGAAAGGAAGCTTTCGAACTCGCCCGCCTTCCGGATGACACCCGGCACAATGATCCGTTTGCGGATGCCAACCTGATGTGCGTTGCAGATCGCTTGCTAAATGAACTCCGGCCTGTTGTGCTCTTGATCACGCTGGGTGAGTTGGGGATGTTGCTCTGCCGCCACGGGCAGAAGCCGTTTCACATTCCCACGGTAGCTCAGGAAGTTTTCGACGTGTCCGGCGCGGGCGACACGGTGATCGCCTCGTTCACCCTGGCCATTGCAGCCGGCGCCTCTCCGCTCGAAGCCGCAATCATCTCCAACTACGCCGCGGGGATTGTCGTCGGCAAAGTCGGCACGGCGACCGTGACATCCGAAGAGCTGCTGGCAAGTTTTGAAGGGTAAACCATGACTGCAACCAAAGTAACCGCTGATGCCATCCGCGCCATGAAGGGGCGCGGAGAAAAGATTGCTGCGCTCACCGCGTATGACTTCCCGCTGACCCGCTTGCTGGACGAAGCGGGGGTTCCGCTGATTCTAGTCGGTGATTCGCTCGGCATGGTGGTGTTGGGGTATCCGGACACCACCCACGTCACCATGGCCGAAATGGAGCATCACGTGCGCGCCGCGGCCCGCGCCAAACCGCGCGCGTTGTTGGTGGCCGACCTGCCGTACCACACCTATGACACGGTCCAGAGCGCCGTCATGAACGCGCAACGACTGGTTGCCGCCGGAGCCGAAGCGGTCAAAGCTGAGGGCGGCAGCGAGCTGTTGGAGCAGGTCCGGGGCATCGTGGCGAGCGGGATTCCTTTCTGCGGCCATCTGGGAATGCTACCCCAGCATGTGCTCGAGGAAGGCGGTTACCACGTCAAAGGCAAGAACGAGCCGGAACACCAGTCGCTGCTGAGCGACGCCGACGATCTGGTGAAAGCGGGGGCGTTTGCTGTTGTGCTCGAACTCGTCACGCCGCGAGTCGCCAAAGAATTGACGCAACGGATTCCGATCCCCACGATTGGCATCGGCGCGGGGCCGGACTGCGACGGGCAGATTTTGGTTACGCCCGATTTGCTCGGGATGCTGCCTTGGTTTAGCCTCAAGCATGTGAAGCCAAAACTGAATGCTGCCGAACAGATGCGCACGGTGGTTAAGGAATGGAAGCAAAGTGTTGAAGTGATGAAACGTTAAAATGGAAAAGCTTACTCATCTCGACCCGCGTGGCGAAGCCAGCATGGTCGATGTTTCGGACAAGCCAGTGATGTTCCGGGAGGCCGTGGCCAGTGGAGAGGTGCGGCTGCAACGAGCCACGCTAAAGCTCATCGATACTCAGACCATTGCCAAAGGCAACGTGTTTGCCGCGGCACGTCTGGCGGGCATTTTGGCAGCGAAAAAGACCGGCGACCTGATTCCCCTCTGCCATCCCCTGCCCCTCACCCATTGCGAAGTGAACTTCGAGATTCCCAAGACCCGAGATCGCATCGTTATTACCGCTTCCGCCAAAATCGCCGCGCAAACCGGCGTTGAAATGGAAGCGCTTACGGCGGTGAGCATCGCTGGGCTGACGATCTATGACATGTGCAAGGCGGTGGATAAAACCATGCGCGTAACCGATATCAGGCTGGTTTCCAAAACGAAGAGCTGAAGGGGTTGCACGAGCAACAAGATCGCCTGGGTTACAACGCTTCAAAGTTACATGGTTCCATCATCGCATCGGATTTCAGTTCAGCACCTCGTGTAACTGGTAACTGATGTGACCAGGCAACTAATGTAATTCCTGCCAAACATGCAAATCCAAGTTGGGATTATCACAATATCGGACCGCGCGTCGCAGGGCCTCTACGATGACCTCGGCGGCCCCGCGCTGAAAGCGGCAGCAGAATCCTATGGCTGGCAAGTGTTGGCCCAGGCGCTGGCCCCGGACGACAAGCAGCAGATTCACCGCATGGTCCGCGAGCAGATCGCCCAAGGCTGCCGGCTCATTCTCACCACTGGCGGCACGGGGGTGGCGTCCCGCGATGTCACGCCCGAGGCGGTGCGCGAGATTGCTTTGCGCGAACTGCCTGGTTTCGGCGAAGTCATGCGTTCAGAATCGATGAAAATCAACAAGAATGCCATCCTCTCGAGGAACCTGGCCGTTGTCGTGGAGAAGACCTTGGTGATCTGCCTTCCGGGTAAACCGCAGGGGGCCGTCGAGTGTCTGGGTTTCGTCGCCGACGCCATCCCCCACTGCATCGAATTACTGCAGGAGGTCTCGACGAGCTGTTAGCGTGAACTGGGTCAGGAACTTTTTGCCACGGCGGTTGTTGAAGGATAGAATTTGGCATGGACTTGGAATCATTAGTCAAGATGGCGGTTGATAACGGGGCCAGCGACCTCCACTTGGAAGCGGGCCTGCCCGCTGCCATGCGGATTCGCGGCAGTTTGCGCACAAGCGGCGATCCGCTTCCCGCCAATCTGCTGCTGGAAATGGCCCGCCTCGTCATTGGCGAGGAGGAATGGCCCCGCTTTCTCGAACAGAAGTCCTTTGACGGCTCGAAAACCATGCACAGCACGCGCTGCCGGCTTAACATCCTGCAGACATCGCGCGGCGTCGGTTTCGCCATTCGGCTGCTCTCTTCCTTCACCGCCACCGTTGAAAAGCTCAACTTGCATCCTGACCTTAAGAAGTTGGTCACCGGCAATCACGGTCTGATCCTGGTGAGCGGTGCCACCGGTTCCGGCAAGTCTTCGACGATGGCCGCGTTGATTCAGGAAATCAACATGACCGACACCCGCCACATCCTGACGATTGAAAGTCCCATCGAATATACCTTCCGCCCTCGGCGCGCTTATATCCGACAGCGCGAAGTCGGACGCGACACGCCAAGCTTCGAGCAGGCGCTTATTGATGCCTTGCGCGAAGACCCCGATGTGCTGATGGTTGGCGAAATGCGCGATCCGGAAACGATGCGGTTGACTTTGGCGGCCTCTGAAACGGGCCACCTGGTTATGGCCACGGTCCACTCCTCGACTTGCGCTGAGGCATTACAACGCGTCGTTTCCGCCTTCCCCGCCGAAATCCAAAGCAGCGTCGCCTCCCAACTGGCCGATTGCATGTTGGCCGTCATTTCCCAGCGCCTGCGTTTTCGCCCGGAAATCAACATCCGCGTGCCAGAATGCGAGATTCTCTTCCCGACCCACGCCGTGAAGAACTTCATTCGCACCCGCGACTTTTTCAAAATCACTTCCTCGTTGGAGACGGGCGCCGAGCATGGCATGTGGACTTTGCAGCGGTATCGTTCGTGGCTGGACAGCCGCAAGAGTTGGTATATCCCGGGTCAAACTCAGGATCCGGCCGATAACGAAACATTGGAGACGACCCCGCCTCCTGCCCGTGCAGTCCCCTTCCCCATCGGGTCCAAATCTCCCCGGCCCGAGCCAAAGACCGGGCTGCCGCGCGGCACACCGGACACCAAGACTTCCACCCGAATCGAAATCGAACCCGTCGAGAGCGAGTTCGGAAGAATCCTAAAACGCCCAGGCGAAATATGATCCCAATCACTGAAGAACTCCGTCATGAAGCCGGGCAAAAAGCTCGGGGGAAGTTTCCATTGTTCTGCTGCCTCGTGACCTTGTGCAGCCTGTCGCTCATCTCATTCATGCTTGCCGGCTGCACTACTAAAGCCCAAGCCAGAGCCCAAGCCCAAGCTGCCTTTGTCGCCGGCCAACAACAAGCCATAATGAGAATGCAGCAAAGTCAGGTTCCGAGCGTCACCGTTCATGGCGCCGTCAGAAACCCGCTCATTCCGTGGACAGAAGATTTGACCGTCGCCAAGGCGATTGTCGCCGCGGTTTATTACGGCGCGAAGGATCCCGTCGAGATTTTCGTTGTGCGCAGAGGCCAGGCATTCAGGGTTGACGCAAAGCAGTTGCTGCACGGAAATGATCCCGTATTGGAATCCGGCGATGTAATGGAAATCCGGTAGGAACAGCGAAGATGGGAAGGATGGGTGAAAGCCCTGTATTTTCTTTGTGCCCGACTGCCTGAGGTGCTAATACACTGTCCGCATGACTGAGCCTGAACCGCTTCAACAAATCGACCGCACCTACGTGCGCTTCCGCCGGCGCAAACTCTCCTATTACTCGGGCTGCGACTATTTCCGCCTCGCCAGCCACCCACAGGTCATCGCCGCCTTGGAAGCCGGCGTGAAGAAATACGGTTTGAACGTTGCCGCCTCACGGTTGACCACCGGCAACCACGCGCTCTACGGCGAACTCGAAGCGCATCTGGCCGGCTTCTTCGCCGCAGAAAGCGCTCTGCTCGTTTCCAGCGGTTACATGACCAACCTGGTCGTTGCTCAGGCACTCGCAGGCAATTTCTCGCACGCGCTCATCGATGAGAAGTCGCATCCGTCTCTGTCGGACGCCACGCGCTTCCTGGATTGTCCGGTGCTGCAATTCAAACCCCGGGACGCGGAAGACCTGGCCCGCGCCGTCCAGCGCTGCGGTCCCCAGGCAAAGCTGATCGTGCTCACCGACGGGATGTTTTCGTCTGACGGTTCAGCCGCGCCGCTGGCGGATTATCTTAAGGCACTTCCGAAAGACGCGCTGGTACTTGTGGACGACGCTCATGGTGCCGGCGTCCTGGGCGACACCGGCAAGGGAACTGTCGAACACGCGGGTGTGAGCCGCCGCCGCGTCATTCAGACCGTTACGTTGAGCAAGGCCTTCGGGGCTTATGGGGGCGCGATCCTCGGCAGCGCCCGACTCCGCCAACAAATCCTGGACCGGAGCCGCATGTTTGTCGGCAGCACTCCCCTGCCCTTGCCGCTGGCCAATGCAGCGTTGGCGGGCATAGGAATTCTCGAAACAGATTGCAGCTTGAGGCAAAGGCTCTTGGGGAACACGGCTTATGTGAAGACAGCGTTGCGCGCGGCTGGCCTGCCGCTCGATGAAGCGCCCGGGCCGATTGTGCCGCTGCTTCCCCGCCGCCCGAGTGAAACCGCTCGATTGCGCCGGGACTTGCTGGCAGCGGCCATTTATCCGCCGTTCATCAAATATCCAGGCGGACCAGCGAGCGGGTATTTTCGTTTCGTGATTTCGAGCGAGCACAGCCGTTCGCAACTCGATGCCCTGATCAAAGTCTTGATTCGCTGACGAGTTCGTAGCGCAGGTTCTCATCCGGGCCCAGAACGATCGGCAAAGCGCCAAGGTCAACTCTCGTACCAGCGCGGAAATACCAGCCCGAAATCATTGCCGCCGCCCAGCGCGTTGAGGAGGACTCGGTTCAAATGAACGCGCGCTCCCCGCACGGCAAGCCGCCATTGCACACGCCGCCGACGGGCATCACCACCAAATAACTGACGCAAGTAGCCCTGAACGCGGGAACGCGGCCAATTGGTCACCAGCGACCAGAGCAGCGCGCGCTCCAATTCAGCGTGGCGGCCATGCGGGCGGCCCGTGGGCAGGAAATTGAATTCGCGAAATCGCTCGCCCGTCGGATCCCAAAGTTCGGCTCGCCACTCGCTGGTGCCGGGCAGCGGCGTCAGGGGGATGAAAAAGAACTGGTCCAGCTCCAACTCGCTGACAAAGCGGTGAATCGCCCGGATCGTCTGGGGAGAGTCTCCAGGCAGCCCATAGATGAATGAGCCGATGGCCAGCACCTCAGGGAATTCGCTGCGCAGGACACGCAGCGCCTCGCGGGCATCTGACACACCGCTGGTCTTGTGCAAATAGGACAAGCTCTCGCCATCCGGCCGCTCGATACCGAGATAAACTTCGTTCAAACCGGAGCGCACGCAGTTGGCGAGCGCGCCGGAATGCGCGTCGCGAACCATCGCGTCGGCGCGCACCCAGGCGCTTTGACCCACGTGGATGCCGTCGCGTAATAGCAGCTCCGCCAATTGGCCGGGCACGCGCGGATCGGCGTTGAAGCACGGGTCCACCCAGCCCAGGTATCCCCGATGGTAGCGATGCACCAGCAGCCGGACTTCTTCCAGCAGCCGCTCGGGGGATTTGACGCGCAGTTGCGGCACAAGCCGGTCTCCGGCGAACCGGCCCATTTGGCGCCACAGCACGCAGAAATCACACGAACCAAAGCACCCGCGGCTGAGCTCGATGGCGGCCAGGCGCGGGTGATTGACGCTGCGCGCCCCGTAGCGCTGCATCGGCAGCAGGTCGTAGGCCGGAAGCGGCAGCGTGTCCAGGTCCGCCACCAGTTGTCGTGGCCGAGTAGTGACGACCTCACCCGCGGGATGCGCTGCCGCCGGGGCAGGCTCTCCGGCAAGAAATGAAACCCCGTTCACTGTCGCCAGCGCCTCGGGCGAACCTTCGCGCAGCGCCTGCACCAACTCCACAATCGTCTCTTCGCCTTCGCCATGCACCACTGCGTCGAACAGGCCAGTTGCCAGAGCCTGCGGCGCGACGTGTCCGAAGAAGCAGCCTCCGGCAATCACCTTCGCGCCGCAATCCTTCGCCAACCGGGCCAGGCGCAGCCCTTCGACGCAACTGACTGCCTCCTCGCCGATGCCGACGAAGGCCGGACGACGGTGCTGCATCTCTGCGGTGAGTGTGCGCCAGCCCATCTCGAGGGCAGGAGCATCGAGGATTTCCACCCGCAAATCCGGCAGCCGCTCGCGGAGCATCGCCGCCATCGAAGCAAACGCCAGCGGCGGCCAGAAGGCGCTCGACGGGCTGTTGAGCGGCCAGAGCGGGCGTGGCGGGCGAACAAAGAGGAACAGTTCGTTCATCGCAGCAAACGAGGGCAAGCCACCTGCAAAGCATGCATGGCTTGGACGACTATTTCATCAAGCTCGGACGCCTGGCCGGCATCGGGATCGGCACTTTCGTCACCTTCCACTTCGGGTTGCTCAAGTCCACGATGAACAATGCGCAATCAGCCGCTTTGAACTCCTTCTCCGAGCAGGCGAGGTAAGTCGAAGCGATGGCCGCGGTCTTGCCGTCGTGCGAAATAGCGGCCTGAAAATAGAGCACAAACGGGTCGTCCTCGACGGGCGCATCGTTAATCAGCGTGAGTTGGCGCGGGGGCGCATCACTGAACGGAATTTCCATCAGCCCGTAGGAGACTGTGTTGGTTTCTTTGGCTTGCTGATACGTAGCCCAGAGCGCTTTGCCATTGGCGGCCAGAATTGCGTTGCCGAAGTGGCGCTTGTGGCCATCTGTGTTCAGGGACCGCGTGAAGAACGGCCGGCCATTCCGCAGGACGAGAAGATCGTTATTGTCGTCACCGCCTCCCAGGAATGCAAGAGTCTTCCCTGTCCTGTCATAGGCGAGCACCGACTGGTCACCGAGATGATTCGTGATCACCATCAAAGGCGTGCGGCTGAAGTCCTTCGGGTTCAGCCGGCCGAAGACGATTTCTTGTTCAGGTTGGCCTCCGGATTCGAAGTAAAAGACACCGATGCCGTCCGGGGTCGGATAGAGCGAGATTTCTCCTTTGACATCATCGAATTCGTGTCCTATGAGGACGCCGGTCCGCAGGTTGAGCCGCGCCACACCATTTTTTGAGGCGCGCAGAAAAACCCTCTCACCGGCAACGCAAAGCGGTGCCACGAACGATTCTGCCGCGTCTTTAAGCTCCGACACTCGAAAGATCGTGAACGGCTTGCGTCCGACCCGGGGAACCAGTGCCACACTCAAGCCGTCGTCGCCGCTGTCCTTGCCCGAAACATAAGCCACCACGATATCGCGGCCATTGGCCAGCCAGTCTGCCCGCAAAATGCTGGGAGCTGTCACAATGTTGCTTGCCTCGTTCTGATACGCTACCGGTAGAAACAGCATTTCACTCGCGCGCTCCTCGCGATCATAGACCGCCATGCCGATGGCACCGCTGGGAGCGTCAAACGCCGGATAGAGTATCTTGGTATCGTCAGGACTGAACGATGTGCAGGCCAGAATATAGACGCTGAGCGCCAGCAGGCCAAATAGTGCCAACACCGCGTTTCTTGTCGTATGTTTATTCATAATCTGTCTTCCTCTGTCTTTGCTGCCACCTCCGGAATCTTCCTAACTATTTGCGAATCTGCCGCCCAACGCAAATCGAAAAGAGACACGCAAATCGAAAGAGGAAATAGTTGCCTCCCGCCACGACGGATTCAAAAACCCACAGATTTTGGCGGTTATTTTGCCACAAGTGTCGCAATTTATTAAGAAGTCCGGAATTGATGCCAGAGTTCCGGTCACAACCAACGAAGTAGATATAGCCCATTATGAATGCTGGTGGGAAAAGAGTGAGGGAGTTCTCGTTGTTCTCTACCTCAAAACCGGAGACCGCTTCGTTTATCGTCATGGCCAAGTAATTGAGTTTGATGCCATAGATTCCGAGAGTTGGTGCGCACCAAACAGCCCGCGAGAAGATAAGCCACCAGAACGATTTTATGGTCCGGTTAACGTGTCTGCAAGCGAGTCGATGTCCGTGGTCAGAAAGGCTGTTGACCAAATCGGATGGAGCACTCACGTAAAGGAATTGAGAAAGCAACCAGAAGTTGTGCCGCCGCGCAGATACGGAACGAACTACGTCGCTCGGTATTTTTTCAACTGGTGGCCGAACAGCGAGCGCATTGAAATCGCCTCTGCGGAGGTTGACGCTACCACCAAAAAGCTAAAGTCGCTCTTCATCAATGACCGAGCCAACCCAAAGATTTGGAGTGAACCGCCGAAAACAGACGTGCCCTTGATGATTGATACCCATGCACCGCCGCCGAAGAAAGGCGAGCCATCGGCATTGCCGCCACCGAGCCTGCCACCACCAACACCAATCAAATGATTTCCGATTGGCAGTCATACTCCCCGGCTCCCTCTCCCTTGGCTGGCCGTCGCCCGGATTTCCATCGCGTTTGGATTCTGGCACGTCACCTGTCCCCGCAACCTAATAGGGCCAGCCGGTTCGTTCAGAAAAGCGGGTGGTGGGCGGATTGTCTGGCGTCAGCCGTTCTGTCGTTCGGCGTGTGAGGGGTGCCGGACTGCGCCGGATTTGCGTCTGGCCGACTTTGGGGGTAAAGAGGGGGAAAGG
>JBAXTC010000246.1:0-9617 GCA_037130375.1 Verrucomicrobiota bacterium
GCAGCTCCGCGCGCCTGCTCATGGCTGACCTGGGGCCAGGACAACCCGGAACCCAATGTTGCGGCTCCTGGCGGACGCGGAGTCGTAGCCGCGGTCCGCCGACCGGCAGTCCCTGCCGTCGTTGCCCCAACTGCCGCCGCGGATCACGCGGTCCGAGCCCGAATTCGGACCCTGTGGGTCAATGACACTCCCAGTAGGGTAGCTCCCATACCAGTCCTGGCACCACTCCCACACGTTCCCGTGCATGTCATGCAAACCCCACGCATTCGGTTGATAACTGCCCACCGAAGTCGTCCGAGCCAGCCACGGAACCGCAGGGTTCTCAACGATGATGTCCCCGATCGAAGCGTCATACTCGTAGTAATCATAAAAGTTCGCCATCCCCCCATGAATCCCACTCCCAAAGTTGAATGCCGTCGTCGTCCCCGCCCGACACGCATACTCCCGTTCCGACTCCGTCGGCAACCGGTACACCCACCCTGCCGGCAGCCGCCCCGCCGCCTGCTCCTGCGCTGTCAGTTGGACACAGTAGGCTGTCGCCTCATACCAACTCACCTGCTCAACCGGTCGGCTCAGGTCCGGGGGGATCGGGTTGTCATTAATGTCGTGCGTGGTGAAGTAGCTCGGGTTGTACCCCATCAGCGCCAGATACTCCCCTTGCGTCACCGCATACTTCCCCATGTAAAACCCCTTCGTCAGCGTCACCGTGTGCTGCGTTTCATCGTGTCCCCAATCCTCTCGCATCGCCTCGCTGGTCGGGCTGCCCATCACGAAGGTGCCGCACCGTATCCAGGCCATGTTAGCGACCGGCGTCACACTTGGTGGCGGCACCGCCGACGGGTCGCAGCCACAGAGCACAACAGCTACAGTCTCAGAATTCTCGCTGGTCACCGCGCCAACGTAGGCCCGGACCCGGTAGTAGTTGGTGGTATTGGGTTGAAAACTCAGTCCGGAGAAGGTGACGTTTGTACCGTTGCCAACCCGGTAGTTTTGATAAATGAACGTGCTAAAGTTCGTGTGGGTAGAAACATCTATCGCATAGCCGTCGCTTCCGGGCAGCGGCAGCCAGTTGGCGGTAAAGCCATTGGTTGTAACCTCCGTGGCAGGCAGCGCGGCGGGGGTTCCCGCCACAGTCAACCAAGTATAGCCCGACCAACCCATTGCATCTGTGAACCCGGGCGAAGCTTCCAACAATATGCCCAGATAGTTTGTGCCAAACGCCAGGGGTATGTCTAATCTTCCTGAGGTGTGTGCCGTAAGATTCGTTACGCTCCATAAACTGCCGAAGGTAGCTGGTCCGCCTGCAACCTCCTCGACCTTAATCCTGACGCTATTGGTGTGAATCTGTACATGAGTCTTTACTGGAGCCATGTCTTCCGAAGAAACGACTGCGATACTCTCCCAAGCACCCTCATGCACCTCCTGGACCGCGATGTTGAAAACCGGGTACAAGCCTCTGGCGACGGTCTTGTTCAAGTATCGCTCCCAGTGGCGCGGAATCCACTGGTATTCCGGCAAGTATCCGCAATCCAAAAAGCGCACTTTGCTATAACTCGAGTCTCGGTTGTAATTGTCGAACACACGGCGGGATCGTGAAAATGGAATAAAACAGTCCATGTCGCCAGGGTAGTTTGGATCCGCGATATAGAGCCCTGTCGAGTCGGCTGCAAAAGCGATCACCGCGTGACCATAGATCCCATAGAGGCCAATTAACTGGGGCTGGTGACTGGTGATCATCGCGTAAACAAACTGGGCGTAATTGTGGAGATCAGGCGTATTGATCGCGTTCCTATCAACCACAGTTGTTACATCTGATTCATATTGAACGGCCGAGACCAGACGCATTCCCAGTGCGTCTCCATCGGTTATTGAGGAATCGAAGCCAAAGTGGGACTGGCTGTATAACTGATGCAAGGGGATCGCATTCTCCTTTTGATTCTTGTTCTTGTAATACCAAATGGCTGTTTCCGATGTGCCTGCGCAGTTTCCATTCACGCTCACGAATGTTGCTGGATTTTGGAATTCCCAATCGTCCTGTCCAGGCCGGAAGCGAGAGGTGCACCATCCTTCGTCCACTTTCGCGAAAAGGTCGGCGTAGGGAACACCGCCAATGACAAAGACAGAGCGTTCAGCTTCTGTACTGGTGTCAACCTTAGCGAGGCCGACTTGGTTGGCTGCTTGAGATCCAGCTCCGGGGTATCGTCTCAACGCAATGGTAATCGAATTGTTCGTGAGATTAAGCATTTGCATGGGTTCAAGTTCTCCTGTTTCCAGGTTGTACAGGAATCCCATTGCGAATTCATTCGAGGACAGATTTAACGGCACGGTAATCGCCAAAGGCAGACTGGTTTGGCCGCCGCCATCCAGAGTGATTAGTGGAGTCAGTGGGTTGATCGGGGTGGAAAACTGCCTGTTCGCGACTGGACTGTAGCTGATTTGCAGAGCACTAGGACTCGTGTAAGCACCCGGTGGCACTTGAACCTGTAAGCCCTCAATCGGGCTGCCATGTGGAATGGTTATGGTTCCGCCGTTCGTTGCGACCGTCTCGGATGCCACCGGGATCAGTGCCAGGGAGGTCACCGCAAAGACACCCGAATAGCCACTCGACATTCCCGTCGCAAACGCCCGCAGCCGAAAGTAGTATTGAGTCTCGGGGACCAGGCCGGTGACGACATAATTGGTGCCGGTTACCTTTACATCCTGCCAGCGAAAGGTACTGAAATCCGAGTTGGTGGAAACATCCAGTTCATAGCCAGCGCTGCCCGGCACAGAGAGCCAAGTCACCGTGAACGAAATCGCTGAAACTCCGCTGGGTGCGCCAACCACCGGGGCTGTCAGTATAGGTCCCATCTGCAAGCTGCCACCCTGATTCGTGCCCAGGAACCAGCCGCCGCTGGGAATCGGATAGACGCTGGCCGGGTCTTGCAGTAGCGCTCCCTTCACAGTCACAGACTTGCGCGTCACCGGATGGATGAACGTGCCGCTGAACAGGCCATTGGCCAGAGTGATGGTCAGGCTCAGGTTGCTGATGCTCTTGCCCACGACTCGCACCAGGTTGTTGGACAGGATTACCTGGCTCGACAGCGGGGCGGAGAGATTCCCGCCGCCGATGACGGCCGCTCCATTGGTCCATTTCAGCACGGATTGGCCGATGGTGGGAGGCGTGTATCTGGCGACGATCACCGACTCCGTGACCGCAAAGCCGTTGCTGTAGTAGCGGTCGGTGGGCACCGATGGTTTGATCCAGAGCGCCGGGGCGTTGGAATTGCATTTCATCGGACCGAACAACAAACCGCGTCCGCCATAGAGCGAAACGTAGAGCGGCCAGGAGCCATCGGCTGCCGCGCCCGTTGTCTGGCTGATCGCCGTGCCCTCCGCCAGGGTGCCCGAGACGGTGACGGTGCCGGCGGCGCTCACGGTGACGGTGCCGGCTCCCGTGCCCGGCGGGCTGGCGGCTGCGTCTCCGGAGCCGGGCACGAGCATGGTGTAGCCGCCGGCAAAGGAGTTGTTGGCGGCGGCGAGGTCGCTTCGCAATTCCCCCTGCCACACGCTGCTGCTCACCCAGCCGTCAATGCTGCGTTCCGACGGGCTGAAGAACAAGGTCAGTTGCAGCGGGCCGGAACCGGGCATCCGGACGGATAATTGCGCCTGGCCGGCGATGTCAAACGCGCCGGTGAAGTTTGTGGTTGAGCCGGCCAGCATCAGGCGTCCGCTAAAGGCTCCACTGTCGGCCAGGGTCAGCGTGAAGTAACCCGAGTTGCTGACAGTCTGGCTGGTGGCGGGATAAAACAGGCCGTTGTAGGTGCCTTTGGCGGCCAGAAAAAGATTGGTGACGAAGTTTGCGCGGAGAACCAGATTGGAGGCCATCGAGAACGTCAGCTTGGGCGCGTTCGAGGAAAGAATGGTGGCTGCGGACGCGGTTCCGATCCAGTTGGAAAACAGATAGCCGGCGCCGGGCGTTGCCGTGAGAGTGTAGCTCTTGCCCAGCTCGAGCAGGGCATTGCTGTAGCCGGGCGACACCGTTCCCTTTCCAGTCACGATGAGTGTCAGACGATTACTCACCGCATAGATAAAACTCACCGCATTGGTCAGCGACCTATTCCCGGTGGCGTCCACCGCGTAAGCCCGCACGGTGTTGGTGCCGGGAAGGAGGGTGACGGCGGCGGTCCAGTTGGTCCACACGTTGGTGGTCAAGGCCGGGCCCCAGACGCCGTTGGCCTGGCACCACACCTCTGCCACTTGGCCGTTGTCTTTGGCGGTTCCCTTGATGGTGAATACGGCGCTGCTGACACGCTGGTTTGCCGTCGGCGAGGTGATGGTATTGGTGGGCCTGGCTACATCAACGAAATTGGCGGTAAAGCTCAGATCCCAGTCCATGAGGAAGGTCAGCGTCGGACTGTTGGTCGCTATGCTGCCGGTCCAGTTGGTGAACGCGAAGCCCGTGCCCGGCTTGGCGGTCATGGTATATTTCTTGCCGACTTCGAGCATCTTGCCGTTGTAGTTGGTTGTCACCGTGCCCAATCCGCTGATTTGCACCTCAAGCGGCGCCAGCACGACATAGGTGACTTTCACGGTGTTGGTGGCAGACACATTGCCATCAAAATCCAGGCTGATGGCCTGGAGGATGTTCGTTCCGGGCTCCAGATCGAAGTCGGCCGACCAGACATTGGTGTCGGTCAGGCTCGGCTCGCCGGAAGCGAAGTCGCTGCCATTCAAGCTGACTTGGACATCGGCGACACCCGTATTGTCCGTGGCGCGAGCTTGCACCGTGACCATCGAATTGGTCAGCCGGGCGCCCACGCTCGGCGAAAGGATGGTGACCGTCGGCGCTGTAAAATCGGCCGCGCCGGAGATTTGGACGGCGTTCAGGTCGAAATCCTGCTGCATATCTCCGCTTCCCACCGTGCGATGGGTGATGGTGTTCTTGCCAGTGATGTAAATGTAGCGATCAACCTGGAAATCCCCGGCGGCTGCGTTACAAAGGACTGCATCTAGAATCGGGCCTGGCGTGCCCAGATAATTGACGGCGGCGATGTCGAACTTCAACTGGCCGGCGATGGTCAAGGTGTTGGCTGATCTGGTCAAGGTGATCTGGCCCATCTGGATGACGTTGCCCAAGTCATCGGTCCCGGTCAGATTGAACCCGGCTTTGGTCGAGGAGAGCGTGGTGGCCGTTGAGAGGTTTTCTGAGAACCCGAAGCTCCCGACGGAAATGGACACGTCCAGATTGGACCAGAGGTCTGAGGGGAGGGTTTGAATTCCAGGAACCGTAAGACTCATATTGAGGGTCGTGCTCACCTGGGGCACAACGGCGTAAGTCGTGCCCCCCGCGCCATCCGGTGAGGCGACCAGGCTCTCTGTGTAATTCTCGGTGAGCTTTATGGAGTTTGCCTGCGTGGCCGCGCCGCCGCGGAGGGGAATGCCGAACACGCAAACGATAAGGGAGATGGATAATATTCTGGTAATCATAGTCGTAATAAAGCTCACTCTTAGACATTACTAGGGGCGCGACACCCTGTCATGTCGAAAAACTACTTGTTGGATTCTTGAATCCGCCATGCCATATCGGGACTTGTGCATCTCTAATCTAATGTCCAATGCCGCTAGGATTTGATCCCAGAGAAGGCCCGGGAAACCGGTCCAAGCCTTTGTCCCGGAGGGATGAGGAGGGTCAAATCCTAGCGGCATTGGACCGGAGGTCTGCCCTGCGCTCGGACCCCAGTTACCAAAGAAACGTGCTGAATGACGTTGCATTCCGTCCGGACTTGCCGGAATACTCTTGCCGGATAATCTTATGACAAATCCAACTGATAAGAACACAGCTAGAGTTACCCGACGGACTTTTATCAAATCGAGCAGCGTGGCTGTGGCCGGCCTGACGGTCGCGGACTACACTTTCGCCGCGCCAAAGACCGAAGCCCTGGCTCTCTCGGGCGGCGCCAAGACGGTCACCTTTCCCAAGGAACAATACGCCGCCCTCACGAAATGGCCGCGCTACGGCGATGGCGAGAAGAAGGCCGTCTGCGACATGCTCGACAGCAACAGGTTTTATGACGAACTGCCGGCATTTGAGAAGGAGTGGCAGGATTACACCCAATCGCCTTTCGTGAAAAACCACATCAACGGCACCAGCGCGTTGACCAGCATGTACTTCGCGCTCAACCTGCCGCCGGGCAGCGAGATCATGGTGCCGTCTTACACCTTCTTCGCCACTTGCCTGGCGATGCGTTTTTTCGACTGCGTGCCCATCTTCATCGACATCGACCCCAAGACCGCGACGTTTGATCTGGAGGATGCCAAGCGAAAGCTGACACCCCGCACCCGGGCGGTGGTGCCCATGCACTCCTGGGGACTTCCCTGCCAGATGGACTTGATCACGGATTGGGCCAAAGAGAAGGGCCTCATCGTTCTCGAAGACGCCGCCCATGCGCACGGCGCGTCGATGCAG
Source organism: Verrucomicrobiota bacterium (assembly GCA_037130375.1). Lineage (GTDB taxonomy): Bacteria > Verrucomicrobiota > Verrucomicrobiia > Limisphaerales > UBA8199 > JAPLUA01. Next base: position 6,449 of record JBAXTC010000246.1, read on the forward strand.
GGCAAAAAAATGGGCACTTGGGGCGCGATGGGCATCTACAGCTTTCAGGCGTCCAAAGTCATGCCGGCTGTCGAGGGCGGCATGGGGATGTATCAGACGCGCGAGTATTTTGAGCGCGCGGCCGCGTTCGGCCACTATGACCTTCCTGAGAAATTCCCGGCAGACTCACCAGTGCATTCTTACGCAGACACCGGGTTTGGCCAGAAGTACCGGATGCACCCGATGGCCGCCGCCTTGGCCCGCCAGCAGCTCAAGGGGCTTGACGCAGTGAACCAGCGCGTGGAACAGAACGTCCGCGCCATGAACGATCCTCTGACCAAGCTGGACGGCATCACCGAGCCACACTGCCGTCCCGACCAGAAGCGAGTCTATTACAGCCGCAACATGCTGCTGATTGACTTCAAGAAACTCGGCTTTTCGCGCGATACACTCGTGAAGGCGCTTAAGGCCGAAGGGATGGACGTGGGTTTTTGGGACTACCCTGAACAGCACAAACTCAAGATCTACTCCGAGGCCAAGTGGTGGAATCACCCGCCGAAGATTCCCCAATCGATGCCCGGCAATGCCTACATCAACGCCAACCACATCTTCCTGCCCCTGTTCTACGGCGAGGCGCCTGAGCTAACCGGCCAATACGTCGGTGCATTCCAAAAAGTCTGGGCCCACCGCACAGACTTGGCGAAGGCATAGCAGCCCGATTGATAAGAAATCGCTTAAGCAGGACAAGCGGCTGCGCAACAGTGGTTTTCAGCCGGTGTTGCACAGTTTACTCCTGCAACTTGAAGAAACGCATGGCGTTTTCACGCAAGATTCTGGCCGCGAGCCGGTGGGCGTCTGCGAGTTCGAAATAGCCAGACTCCACTTTTTCCTCGAGAACTTTGCCGATCAACTGCCGCGCGAGCTTGAGTGTGCCGTAAGTTTCCTCGACGTGCCAGTTGTCGCCGCCGATCATCAGGCGGGTTTCGTCCGGCAGAACCTCGATGGCCTCGTGCAGGGCGAGCTTGAAGTGCGACGGGCTGAGTAGCAGCGACCAGGTCATATCCAGCCAGATGTTCCTATAAACGAACGCCATGCCCAGCAGATCACGGCTCCACGGATACGCCAGGTGCATCATCAGAAACCGGGTGCGCGGGTGTCGTTCGACGAGGCCGGCGGCCTTGAGGGGATGCGAGCCGCGAACAATAGCCGTGCCCAGATGCATCTGCATCGGCACATCGCGCTCGGCCGCCAGTGCGCACAACCGGTCCACCACGAAATCACTGAACGCCTTCTGCTCAGCTGTCGAGGGCGCATTCTTGCCCCAGGCCAGGCGGGCGAGTTTCTCGTCGGGTTCGTCAAATGCCAGGTCACGGTCGTAGGCCAAAGCGTTTTTCAACGCCACCTGATGGCGTGAAGCAAGTCCGTCCACGAGTTTCCCAAGGGCATCGAGATAATCGTCGAATGAAGCCGGCTTGAGACCGAGTCGCGCCAGGAGGGTGTGCGCCCGGTTGCCGTTATGATCGCGCGAATCAGGATGCCAGCCGCAGGCCAGTGAGTTAATCCGCAGGACGGAGCGGTAATCTTTGCCCAGGGCCTGGCGCGCATCCAGCAACGGATCGCTGTAGGGATCGGTGATGACCCGTTGGACCCCGGCGCGCTGCAGCACCTCAGAGCACCAACCGGGTTGGCTGTGCTTCTGGCGCACCGCCGCATCGAGGGCTTCCCAGTTTTCGCGAGTGATCGTCGGCGACCCGTCGGTGTAAAGTTCTGTGACGGCCCGGACCATGTTGCGCACGAACGAACTGGACCCGCTCTGATGCAGATAGGGTTCCAGCGCTTCCCAGGAGGTCGGCGGCGGTGCTGCCAGCATCGGGTCACCCTCGCGGGTCTCCGACGGCAGCGGGTAAGGCCGCGCCTGGGTCCAACCCGCATAACTCTGTTGAAACAACTGAAGCAGATTGACTTCGCGGTTCAGCAGAATCTCCGGCATGTGGTGTTCGTGAACGTCCACGATGCCGAGGCTGGCGATGAATCGAGCGAGTGAACTTGTCATGGTGTTAAGTGTGTTGGCTGTCGGACAATCGGTGTCGAGACTGCATGGCGCCGCCGGCGCCGTCAATAGAACAGAGGTTATTGCGCCGCCTCCACCTCGCGAAAGAACTCTTGCATGTGCGCCTCACCGCCCTCGGACAGCAGCCGGACGTTTTCCCGTGCCATGATGGCGCGCAGGCGCGCGTAGGTGCCGTCTTCCCGGGCCATCGCCGGGGTGTGCTTGCACTTCAGGAACATAAGCGGCAGGCGCGCCAATTCAACGCGCCGGCGCACGGCATCCGTGTCCGCCACGGTCTCCGCCTGGTCAAACAGGGCATCGGCGTCACGGATGAAAGGCTCGGAGAAAAGTTTATCTGAAGGGTTTGTTCCCAGGCCGATGTGCGTATCGGGGGTCAGTTGGGTGTGCAGCCGGTCCAGGTAACGGCGCAGCAAGCTGCCGCTGCGGCCATAATAGCCTGCCAGAAAGTCATCGACCAGCGGTTCGACGTTCTTCTCGGGGTTCCACAACAATTTGGCGAGCACGTAGGCCCGCAGTTCTGCGAACTCGCCGCCCCGGCTCTGGTAAGCAGCCTGCTCCATCACGCCGATGGCATGGTGGTCCCGGAAGAAAAGCAGATTGGGCTGCAGCACGCGGAAATTGGGATAGGGCATGGTGTAGTTGCCGAAATTCACGACGTAATCCCAGATATAAATATGCGGGGCAACCGCCGCCCACCCGTTCATGTCCGCAACGAAAGACTTGTTCTCCGGGCAGACCGTGAAGGGATGCGCGAAGCAGCACTCGATGCTGCAAAGACGCACGATGACGTTGTGACGCGGCCGGATCGTCGCCGGCGGTTTGCGGGTGTAAACATACGCCAGCGTGCCCACGAACTTGTCCGGAAACTCCGCTTCAATCTTCTCGGCCACCTGGTTGACAAACCAGATGACCGGACCGGACTCGCTGCCTTCGCGCCGGGCGATTGTCTGACAGGGTTCGCACTGACACGCGCCTTCACAATCATTCTGTGAAACGTCGTAAATACGGTAATTCGGGTTCTCACGCATGACCTTCCGGAACCGCTCGGTCAGCAACCGCAGCACGTCCGGGTTCGAGAGGCAGAGTTGGGCCCGCTCATGCGTGCGCCGGCCATTGATG
>JBAXTC010000247.1:0-9584 GCA_037130375.1 Verrucomicrobiota bacterium
TGTTGGTTGCGATTCCTATAAACATGCCGCTCCTACGGAGCTGGTGGTGTCCCGGTGGCACCGTTGCTATAAACATGCCGATCCTGATGGAGCTGTCGGGGGCGGCCCGTCGGGCATAGCTCCGTTAGGAGCGCCATGTTTATAGCTGAGGTGCCCCCCCCCCCGAGAACCAAGCTCCGTCAGGAGCGGCATGTCGGATTGGGGAGCAGACGAATGGTTCCATGCCGCTCCTGACTTCCCGATCAGATCAAGGGGCGCACCAGATTCCCCTGGCCGTCTAAATGCGCGCCAGGCCCTCCAGCCATCGTGGCATCTGCTTGGCGGACCACACTATCCGCCCCGCTTCAAAAACGGCGACGCTCCGAAACGGGTTGTGCAGGTCATCGTTGTCGAATATCAGCACATGGGGCAGTTCGCGAATGGCGCTGCTAAGATTCACCAACGTTCGAGGGAATCGCGACACCAGCTCGCCGCTTTACCGCTTGGCCGCTTCAACGCTTTTCACATCGCCCGCAACGCGCACCGTCGTGCCGCTCACCAGTGAATCCGCCGGGTTGAGGATGACACGGTCAGAGGGTTTGACTCCGTCGAAAACTTCGACTGTTGGCCCGAAGTCACGCCCCAGAGTTACGCTGCGCAATTCCACTTTCCCGTTCGTGAGAACCACACCCACTTGCAGGCCCTCGGAGCGGAAGAGCAGCGTGTTCGCGGGCAAACTCAGCGCTGTCTCGATCTTCGCTTCCTTGAAGCGGACCTGGGCGTAGGTGCCGGACAGAATTTCGCCATGAGAATTGTCCACCTCCAGTTCGGTAAGGAGTGTGCGCGAGTCGCTGCTCATCGCTCCGGAAGTCCGCACCACCTTGGCCGGAAAGACCCGTCCCGGCAGCTCCGGAACCGTCATTTCGGCCATTTGGCCGGGGACCACGCCGCGGGCGGCCGCTTGAGGCACGCGCGCATAGACCCGCAACGTGCCGGTCTGCGCCAGGCGAAACAGTTCCTTGTTGCTGCCGGCGGCGATAAGTTGGCCAACGTCCGTCCCGCGTGCCGTTATCGTGCCCGCGAAGGGGGCTGTCACACGCTGGAACGATTGCAATTCCTCGAACCGGCGGACGTTTGCGCGCGCGGCCTGGACGGTGGCGGATTTGAGTTCCGTGTCGGCTTGCTTCTCCGCGGCCTCCTGCTCACTGACGCTGGCGGTCTTCAGCAAATCGGCCCAGCGTGCTCCGGTGGTTTTCGCAAGCGCCAGGGCGGCCTCGGCCTGGACAAGTTGGGCGCGTCCCTGAGCCAACTCCTGGTTCAGTTCCGGCGTGTCGATTTCCGCCAGCAGATCACCGGCCTTGACCTGCGCGCCAATATCAACCAGGAAGCGTTTGAGGTAACCGCTGGCGCGGGCGTAAATCGGCGCTTCGACCAGGGCCTTGACTTCCGCCGGAAGGGTCGGACCAGGGGCGGCTTGCCCGGGGGCCGGCGCGACGACACTGACGGTTTGAATGGCCAGGTTCAGGGTTTCCGCGCGCAGCGCGGTGCGATGAAGCCAGCGCGGAATCAGCCCCGCCAGCGCGGCGATGACCAGCAGCACCGCGGCAACGACGGCGGCGTGCCGCAATTTGGTTTCCGCCTGTGCGGCGGCGGCCGAGGCGGAAGCCGACGGCGGCGAGGCAGGGGGTGTTATCGTTGGTTCTTTGGTCATAGCGAAGTCAAACGCCTGCGGGCGGGGGGGTTATCCCGCCGCCTTCCGGAGTGAGATCTGAAGGTGTATTGCCCAAAACGGTCATGCGGCGCTGCAAAAGGCTGAAAACGACCGGCACAAAAAACAGTGTCGCGAAGGTAGCCACTACCAGGCCGCCGATCACGGCGCGGCCCAGGGGCGCGTTCTGCTCGCCGCCTTCGCCCAGCGCCAGCGCCATGGGCAACATACCGATGACCATGGCTGCCGCCGTCATCAGTACGGGGCGCAGGCGGCTCACGCCGGCTTCCCAGGCAGCCATCAGCGGGTCCATGCCTTGCTGAAGATCATTCCGAGCGAAGGTCACCACCAGCACGGAATTCGCCGTCGCCACACCCAGGCTCATGATCGCCCCCATCAGGGCCGGCACGCTTACTGTTGTCAGCGTCAGGTGCAGCGCCCAGACCACGCCGGCCAGCGCGCCTGGCAGCGCGGTAATAATGATGAACGGATCGAGCCAACTCTGGAAGTTGACTACCAGCAGCAGGTAGATCAGCACAATGGCCAGGACCAGACCGACGCCGAGGCCCGTGAAGCTCGAAAGCATCGTTTCGGCCTGGCCGCGTATCCTGATGAAGTTGCCAGGCGAAAGCTCTTTTTCAGCCTGGGCGATCAGTGGCTTGAGATCGCGTAGCACGCCGCCGAGATCACGGCCGCTCACGCCGCCAAACAGGTCGATCACCGGCATGACGTTGTAATGGGAAATGAGCGGCGGCGTGGTGCTGCGGGTTACGGTGGCCAGATTGGCGAGCAGTTGAACATCACCTTCCCCCGGCCGGCTGGCGTTGATGGGAATCGAATTCAGCGCCGAGAGTGAATTCATCCTGCTCTCGGGAACTCGGACGTTGACCAGGTACTGGATTCCGACGCGCGTGTTGAGCCAATAAACCGGCTGCACCTGGCTGCTGCCGCTGAGGCTGAGCAACACGGAATTTGCCACGTCGCGCTCCGAGATGCCCATCTGGGAGGCCTTGGTGCGGTCGATGGCAAAACTGAGTTTCGGCAAATCCGCCGGCTGGTGCACGCGCACGTCCACGGCCCCGGGCACTTGCCGGATTCGGTCCGCCAGCCGCGCGGCGATCTCACGGTTCTTCGCCTGGTTACGGCCGACCACTTGGATATCAAAGGGCGCGGGCAGCCCGAAGTTGATGGACTGGCTCACAATGTCGGCGGGCAGGAAATAAAACATGATGCCCGGGAACTAGCGGTTGAGGCGGGCGCGCAACCGGTTCACGTACATCGGGGTAGGCCCGTGCTCCTTGCCCAGCGAGACCAGAATGTCGGCATCGCCGGTGCCAACCAGGCCGCTATCGTTGTAGGTGAGATTCAGGCTGGAGAAGGGAATGCCGATATTGTCGAGCATGCCCCCGAATTCTGCGGCGGGAATCTCCTGCCGGATGGCCGCCTCAACTTCGTCCACCAGCTTGGCGGTTTCCTCGATGCGGTTGCCGCTCCGGGCGCGAAGATGGAGCCGAAAATGTCCCGCGTCCACGGACGGAAAAAAGTCCTGGCCCAGTTGCGGCACGAGCAACATCGACCCGAGACAAAACCCAACGAAAACAAAGGCGAAAGGCACGCGATGGTGCAGGATGGCTCCCAGCAGGACGCGGTAGCTCTCGCGAAACTGCTCGAAGCCGCGTTCAAAGCCGGCTTGCGCCGCCGTCAGTGGCCGCAGCCAGAGGGCGGTCGTGGCCGGTTCGTCGTGGCCGGAATAGTGCTGCACGTTGCGATAAAACCACATCACCAGCGTCGGGACGAGTGTCCGCGAAAGCACGTAACTGGCCAGCATGGCGAAGACAACGGCCTCGGCCAGCGGCACAAAGAGGTAGTGGGCCACACCGGTCAAGAAGAACATCGGCACGAACACGATGCATATACACAGCGTCGAGACAAAGGCCGGCATGGCGATTTCCTGGGCGCCGTCCAGGATCGCATCATTCAGGGCCTTACCCGAGGCCATGTGCCGGTGAATGTTCTCGATTGCCACCGTGGCGTCATCCACGAGAATGCCCACCGCCAGGGCCAGGCCTCCCAACGTCATCAGGTTGATGGTTTCGCCCAATGCGCTCAAAATAACGATCGAGGCAAACACGGAAAGCGGTATGGACACCGCGATGATCAGCGTGCTGCGCCACGAGCCCAGGAACAGCAAAATCATGAGCGCCGTCAGGGCAGCCGCCAGGACACCTTCCCGGACCACGCCAGTGATGGCGGCGCGAACGAACAAGGATTGGTCAGCGAACTCCTTTACGTTCAGGTCCGGCGACATGCCGCTCAGGACGCGCGGCAGTGCCTCTTTGATGCCACTGACGACGTCGAGCGTCGAGGCAGCGCCGGTTTTATAGACGGTTAGGAGGGCACCCCGCACGCCCTCGTTGCGCACAATATTTTGCTGTGGCTGGTAGCCGTCGCGCACGGTGGCCACTTCCCGCAGAAGAATCACCGCGCCATTGACCGTCTTGACCGGCAGATCGCCCAACTCCTCCATCACGCGAGGGCTGGTGTTGAGTTCCACCGCGTATTCAGTGCTGCCGATTTTCGCCGTGCCGCTGGGGTAAACCAGGTTTTGGGCGTTGACCGCGTTGACAACGTCGATCGGCGCCAGGTTCTTGGCCTTGAGCGCCACCAGGTCGAGGTCCACCGACACAATGCGGTTTTTGCCGCCATAGGGCCAGGGGATGGCGGCGCCACGCACCGTGGCGAGACCGACGCGGATTTGATTGGCGCTCAGGTCAAAAATTTCCTGTTCCGAGAGCTTGGTGCTGCTGATGCTGTATTGCAGGATGGGAACGGTGGAGGCGTTGTAGCGGATGATCAGGGGTGGCGTCATGCCCGGCGGCATCGAGCGGATCACGGTCTGGGAGATGGCGGTGACCTGCGCCACCCCGGCATCCACCGAGGTGCCCTCCCGGAAAAACACTTTGATCACCCCGATGCCGCTGTAGGCATTGGCTTCGATGTGCTCGATGTCATTGACCGTGGTGGTCAGCGAACGTTCGCTGTTGTAATTGATGCGCTGCTCCATTTCCCGCGCGTCCAGACCGTTGTATTGCCAGACGATGCTGACCACGGGAATGTTGATAGCCGGGAAAATATCCGTGGGCGTTCGCAGCAGCACGAACGGCATGAGCAGCAACAGCACCAGCGACCCCACCACAAAAGTGTAGGGCCGGCGGAGGGCTAAACGAACAATCCACATAACTGGGGGCAAGTATTGCCACAATCACCCCTGCCGGCCAATACAAGTTTCCCCGGATTGACACACAAATGATACCAATCCATGAAACTGCAACATTTGCGCTGAAGCGCCACCTCGGAGGCTCCTCGCGTCCACTCGTCCCTTGTCACATGCCGCTCGATACTGTTAAACTGCGGGTATGGCTCGCAAGGCATCGGCAAATTCAGAATCCTCCCGTGGGTTCAACGACATCATTGGCGTGGTGTTGATGGGCCTGGCACTACTGCTGCTGGTGGCGCTGTTTTCCTATGAATCGAGCGACGTGGCGACCAACAAAATGCCTCCGAATTTGCCAGTTCGGAACTGGATTGGGCCGTTTGGCGCGCGACTGGCCGACTACTGCTTCTTGTGGGTTGGTGCGGCGGCGTACGTATTGCCGGTGCTGTTGTTCCTGGTGGGGCTGGGTTGTTTCTTCGATGCGTTTGCGTATTTGCGGCGGCGCTGGTTTTGGGAAGTGGTCCTGTTTTTCTGCTGCATGGGCTTGCTGGACTTGTACAAGGACCACTTTGGAACCCTGCAGCGGAGCATCAATGCCACGGCTGGCGGCATCATCGGCCTCAACCTGAACCAACATATCTTCAACAATTTCGGCATGACGGGAGCTACGATCCTTTTTCTGATGCTCTACTTCATCAGCCTGCTGTTCCTGACGAATTTTCAACTGGGCGAGTGGGTGCGGGCGATCTCAGGCCGCCGCGCCGCAGTTGATGGCGAACCGGCGGGCGAGGAGCAAGCGCTCTAACGCCGCGTCCGCGACCTGCAAAAGCAGGCCAAGAAAATGCCAGAGGAAATCGAACGATCCGGCCTCGGCCCCGATCTGCAACCCGTCCCCGTGCCCACTGTCCGCGACCTGAGCGTGCCGCAGCAAAGCAAAGCTTCACGCGGCAAGAAGCCTGGCCAGCCGGAACCGGCTAAAGAGCCCGGTCTTGCGGACGAAGGCGAAGTTATTCCCGCCGACGAAATCGCCGCTGCCAGCACGGCCGACATCCTGGGGAAGAAGTCAGGGCTCAATGGCAGGTCAGGCGAGAGCAAATCCGCCAAAGCGGACGGCGCACACGAACCGCTCGGGCCCAAGCCCGAACCCGAGGTGCAGATTTCCGGTCTGCCTGCCGACCCGGCCGCGCTGTCCAAATCGAAGCAACTCCGGAAACATAAGCCCATAACCGTCGCTTCCACTCCCATGATCGGCAACTACCAGTTGCCGACGTTCGATTTTTTGCAGCACCCCGACCTGACCCTCAAGCCTACCGAGTCAAAAGAGGAGTTGATGGCCAACGCGCGGCTGATGCAGCAGACGCTGGCGCAGTTCGACATCGAGGTTTCGCTGGGGGACATCACCAAGGGCCCCACCATCACCCGGTATGAGCTGCACCCCGCTCCCGGGGTGAAGTTGGAGAAAATAACCGCCCTCAATAACAATCTTGCCGCCGCCCTCAAGGCCGAGCGTCTCCACATCCTGGCGCCTGTTCCGGGCAAGAGCTCTGTCGGCGTCGAGGTGCCCAATGCGATCAAGACCAAGGTCATTATGCGCGACCTGCTCGAGTCGGAAGAATGGCGCAACACCAAGGCGCGCATCCCGCTGGCGTTGGGCAAGGATGTTTACGGCCATCCGATTATCTCTGACCTGGCGGAAATGCCGCACGTGCTCATCGCCGGCAGCACCGGCTCGGGCAAATCCGTCTGCATCAACTCCATTATCACGTCGCTGCTGTACCGCTTTTCCCCCGACCAACTCCGCTTCGTGATGATCGATCCGAAGGTGGTCGAGCTGCAACAGTACAACACCCTGCCGCATTTGGTCGTGCCGGTCGTCACTGACCCGAAGAAGGTCATTCTGGCGCTGCGCTGGGTGGTCAACGAGATGGAGAAGCGCTACCAAATCTTCGCTCGCGTCGGTGTCCGCAACATCGGCTCGTTTAACTCCCGGCCCAAGCATAAACCCCTGCCGACGACGGACTCCGAGTTGGCGCTCCTGGCCAAGAAGGAAAAGGTTGAGCCGGGCTCGGAAGGATTTGCCGTCGAGGTGGACGAAGCAATCGTCGTCCCGCGCGAGGAGGACATCGTCATTCCCGAAAAGCTCAGTTACATCGTCGTTATCATTGACGAACTCGCCGACCTCATGCTCGTGGCGCCGGCGGACGTCGAAATGGCCATCGCGCGCATCACGCAAATGGCCCGGGCAGCGGGCATCCACTGCATCGTGGCCACCCAGCGCCCGAGCGTCGATGTCATCACCGGCGTTATCAAGGCGAACATCCCCGCGCGCATCGCCTTTCAGGTGGCGGCAAAAGTCGATTCGCGCACCATTCTGGACGCAATGGGCGCTGACAAATTGCTCGGCAAAGGCGACATGCTTTATTTGCCGCCCGGCTCGGCGAAATTGATACGCGCCCAGGGCGCCCTGATTACCGACCAGGAAATCCAGAGCATCGTCGAGTTTATCGCCAAGCAGGCCAAGCCCAGCTACGAACTGGAAATCCATCAGCAGCTTGCCAAAGCCACTGGCAGCTACCAGGAGGAGAGCGGCATTGATGAGGACGAGGAGATTATCCAGCAGTGCATCGAGGTCATCCGCAGCGAGCAAAAGGCCAGCGTCTCCCTGCTACAACGGCGGTTGCGGCTCGGTTATGGCCGCGCCGCGCGGATCATGGACGAACTGGAAAACCGCGGCCTTGTCGGGCCCAGCAAAGGGGCGGAACCGCGCGACATCCTGATCGATCTCGATGGCGGTGGGGCTGACGGGCGGCCGCCGTCCGAATAGTCCGGTTAATGGTCAAATATGGTCAAGTCCTCGCACAGATTGCAGGAGGGGCATTTTTCCGTGATTGCCAAGGCACGTGGTAAACCGCTAATACATGCCGGTCATGTCCACGGTCGCTGAACAACTTCGCCAGGCCCGCGCGGCGAGAAACCTCACCGTGCAGCAGGTCGCCGACACCATTAAAATGCGCACCGATCACTTGGTCGCGCTGGAAGAAGGCGATTACAGCGTCTTTTCCGCGCCGGTCTATATCCGCGGGTTCGTGCGCACTTACTCGGCCATGCTTAAGCTGGACGTGCCAGCCATGATGGCCGTGCTCGATGCCGAACTGGCCGCCACGAAGAAATTCTCCGAGCCGCCGCCCTTCACCGATCCCTCACACGGCGTGCTGGACTTTATCATGCTCCAGCTTTCGAAGGTGGATTGGCGAAAGGGGGTGGTCGTGCTGGCTGCAGTGGCCGTCCTGGTGGCCGCCTTTTCAGCCTTGTCCGCCTGGCGCCGTGCCAAGGCGGCTGATCCGCTCGACGGTTTGAAGCCCGGCGTTTATCAATCCACCCAAAGTCTCTCGGGAGAGACCCTGCCGCTGCCGGCACCGCGACGGTAGGCTGCCGAGCCTTACTTCACCAACAGCGACTGGCCGACATGGACCAGCAGCACCGCCAGGTTCACATAGGCTGCCGCCAGCACGTCGTCAATCGTCACCCCCCAGCCCCCCACCAATGCCTGGCTCTGGCGCACCGGCCAGGGCTTGACGACGTCGAAGAAGCGGAACAAGGCAAAAACCCCAAGCGTCAGCGGCCATGTCCGCGCGGAAAAGAAAGCCTCCTTGGGCGGCATCGCGCCGGTCTTCCAGACCAACATGGCCACCCAGCCGAAAAAGCAAACCGGCATCGCCGTAATTTCATCCAGCACGACCGACTGCGGGTCTTTTTTCCGCAGAACTTCCTCCCCGACACCACACAGCCAGACCGACAGCGCGATACCGGCCGCGGTTCCGGCCGCGAATAGCCAGAGGTTGCCCGTCAGCAGCAACAGCGCAAACCATCCCACGCCAACCACCGAACCGAACGTGCCAGGCGCCACCGGTATCCGCCCGACGCCAAAGCCTTGAGCAATCCAGAGTTTCACAAATCCTGCAGGTAAATCGCGCGGTTTCGCCAAAGGTACAGCCACCCCGAGACAAACGTAAGCGCCACCGCCACCCATTTGGCCACTTCAGTAAACGTCTCCGCCCACGGCGCCTGCCCGAACACCCGGAAGCCAAAGAACGCCGCCCCTGCCGCGCCCCAATCGGCATAGCTGTGGAGCACGAGGATGGCAATGATGGCCACGATCTGGGAGATTGTCTTGTGTTTGCCGTAGCCCTCGGCAGCGAGCACGACATTTTTGGAGGCCGCCAGCAACCGCAACCCGGTGATCGCCAATTCACGCGCGACGATGAGCACCACCATCCACGCCGGAATCCACCCCAACCCCACAAACGCAATGAACGCTGAGCAGACCATGATCTTGTCCGCCAGCGGATCCATCAGAATCCCGAAGTTGGTGATCAGTTTCTGACGCCGCGCAATCAGGCCGTCGAGAAAATCGCTGATCCCGCCCCCGACAAACAGCACCAGCGCAATCGTCTCGTGGAACCGGATGCGCGAAAACATGACCGCCAGGAACGCCCCGGTGAGCACGAAGCGCGAAATGGTAAGCTTATTCGGCAGATTCATTCAGTCAATTTTGAGTTTTGCGGCCATCATGGCACCGTCTTTGTACCCTGCCCCGGGTCACTTGTAAAACCTTGAAGCACCGCAACGCACAGGGTGGTTTCAAGAAATCGTAGCCGCCGACGGCAGTCGGCGCTAACACTC
>JBAXTC010000248.1:0-9575 GCA_037130375.1 Verrucomicrobiota bacterium
TGTGGGAACATTGGGAGTTCAGCGATAATACTTTCTCGCACAACCATCCCATGTTCGGCTCCGTCAGTGAATGGTTCTACAAGACGCTGGCAGGAATCAGTCCCGCGGCTGATGCCGTCGGCTTTGACAAGATCATCATCCGACCCCAGCCGGTTGGCGAATTGAAATGGGTCAAAGCCAGTTATGATTCGGTGCATGGGAAAGTGGTTAGTGACTGGAGCCGGGAGGCAGGTCGATTTAGACTGCACACCCGTATTCCGATCGGAGCGATCGCGACCGTTTTCCTGCCGGCAAAAAATGCGGCGCAGGTCAGGGAAAGCGGCCGCTCTTTGAACCGGGTCGCCGGGGCCCGCCTCCTCAGGATGGAGAACGAAAATGCGGTTATCGCAGTGGTCGCAGGCGAATATGATTTCGCATCAGAGATAAAATGATTTCCTCCGCGCATGCCCATAATGACTATCAGCACAAACGCCCCCTGCTCGACTCGCTGGACCGCGGGTTTTGCAGCGTCGAAACCGATGTCCATCTCGTCGATGGCCAACTCCTCGTCGCGCATACCCGCAGCGGCGTGAAACCGGAGCGGACCAGCGGTTTCTGCTGATACAGTGATGCGCGCTCGGCTATGCGCCGCGTTCTGTAGGTGGCAGGTAGGCGTCACGAAGCACTTGGATCGTGTGGCGGACGGGCAGCGGGGAACCGAGTTTCGCTAAGTGCGCGCGGAGTTGGGTGAGGCAGCCGATGTTGCCGGCAGCCAGAATCTCCGCTCCAGTCGCCAGCACCGCGCGGGCCTTTTTTTCGCCCAGCGAGGCAGCGATTTTGGGCTGGTCGAGGTTGTAGGAGCCGGCGCTGCCACAGCAGATGTGGGGGTCGGCGATTTCGCACACTTCAACGCCGGGGATGGCGCGCAACAGGTCGCGCGGCTCGCGCCGGACATTCTGCGCATTGGCGAGATGGCAGGCATCAAGATAGGCGATGCGTTGCGGACGGCCTGGACCCGCGGGCAGCTCGCGCAGGCCGAGCCGCTTGAGGAACACGGTCACGTCCACGACCCGCTTGCGAAAGGTTTCGGCGCGGGCCTCATCGGCGGTGCCGCGCAGCACCAAATGGTATTCGCGCATGGTGGAACCGCACCCGGCAGCGTTGGTGACGATGGCGTCCACATCCTCCGGGAAAGCGGCCAGGTTGCGTCGTGCGAAAGCCTGTGCGGCGCTCCAATCGCCAGCGTGCCAGGCCAGGCCACCACAGCACCCCTGGGCGGTCGGGATGAGGACTTCGACACCGTTGCGGGCGAGGACTTCAATGGTAGCGGTATTGATGTCGGGATCGAGCACCTGTTGGGCACAGCCGGTGAGCAGGGCTACCCGGGCGCGGCGTTCGCCCCGGGCGGGCGTGACCTGCGGCCAGGTTTGAGCGGGGGGAACGGAGGGTGGCGCCAGATCCAGCATCGACTGCAGGGCTTGCGGCACGAGGGGTCGCATGGCGCGGCCCAGAGCTGCAGCGCGCAGGGACAGCCGAAAGCGCGAGGGATACGGAATTGTCTGCCCGGCTAGCCAGCGGCGCAGCTTGTCCGCGCTGGAATGGTTGAACTTCGAACCGGCCAAGGCGCGGAAGGGGCTGATGAGATCACGATAGGACACACCGCTGGGACAGGCGGGCTCGCATGACAGGCAGCCCAGGCAACGGTCAATGTGCGGTTGCGCGGCCTCCCACGACAGGCCGCCTTCCAGAACCTGCTTCATGAGGACGATGCGGCCACGCGGGCTGTCCATCTCCTGCCTCAGCTCCGCGTACGTGGGACAGACCGAGAGGCAGAAGCCGCAATGCACACAGGACTGGATGGCGTGGGCCATCGGCTCACCCAGCGGCTCGTACTTCTCAGGTTGGATCGAGTGGAGCATTGATTATTCGGAGCACTCGGGCGTTGTCGCAGAGACCGTCCCGGTTTGGCAATTCCCCCTGAGCAAAGATCGCTGTTCGGGCTCTTGGAGTTCGGGAAACCGGCCTTGCGGATCGAGCGCCTGCTTGACAGCGGCCGAGATAGCAGAGGTCGTGCGCGGGCCCCACCAAAGGGGCGCGTTGCCGGACAGGCTAACGGCCGGCAGACACAAGGCGCAGAGCCGCTCCTGCAAGGCGGCCGCCGGAACAGAGCATGGCAGGGAAACAAAAGCGACATTGCCGCCGGCGCTGAAGTGAACCCGGGTGCCGTCGAGCGAACGCGCAGCCGCGTCCAGGGACGGCACAATCGCCGGCGTGATTGCCACTTTGACCAGCGCGCCGCCGGCATGCGCCCATCGGAACTCGCGCAGTTCACTCCACGCGGCATCAGCGTCGGCGGCGGAAATGGGCTGCCCCGGCCAGCGGGCCAGGACTTCGCGCGAGATGGTCTCCAGGGCTGAGGCTGGGCCGGCCAGACGCAGGCAGACGGTCTTGCCGTCGGGGAGCAGATCGAGGGCGTCCAACTCCCAGCGCGAGTTGGCGGCGTCCATGAGCACTTTGGCGGCGGCTTCGGCTCCGCTGGTCAGCAGCTTCGAGGTGAGGCGCGAGGCGGGCGAAGGAAAGACCTTGAAGGTGACGTCCGCCAGCACTCCGAAGCGGCCGAGACTGCCGACGAAGAACTTAGGGAGGTCGAACCCGGCACAGTTCTTCACCACCTTGCCGCCCATGCGCAATAACCGCCCCAGGCCGTCGATGAAACGGACACCCAAAATGAAATCGCGCACACCACCGAAGCGGAAACGTCCGGGGCCGCTCACGCCGGCGGCAACCGTGCCGCCCAAGGTGGCGCCAGCTTCGAGCCACATCGGATCGAAGGGCAGGTATTGTCCTTTCTCCGCCAGCGCCTGGGCAATCTCCCGCACCGAGGTGCCGGCCAGAGCCGTGAAAGTGAATTCATCGGGTTCGTATTCGATGATGCCACGCAAGCCGCGCGTCGAGATCAGAGCAACATCATCCGGCACCTGCGAAAGGCGAGGCTTGGTGCGCGCGCCGATGGCGAGCACGCGCGGATGAGCACGCATGGCTTCAGCCAGCTCGGCAAGGGTTGCAGGTGTCAGAAGGGTGGTCATGGCTAAAGTAGGGCAGCGCGTCCCGCCTGCCCTCCTTCTCTCGATTTTCCCTCAAACTGGGCAGCGCGTCCCGCCTGCCCCTCTTCTCTCGATTTTCCCTCAGACTGGGCAGGCGGGACGCACTGCCCTACTCTCGGGCGGGGAAACTTCTTGCCGGGATTAGCGATGCACAGCGGATCAAACGCGGCGCGCAGGCGCATCATGCAATCAATCTCGTCGGCGTTGAACATGGCGGGCAGGTATTCGAGCTTCTCGACACCGACACCGTGCTCACCGGTGATGGAGCCGCCCATCTCGATGCACAGCCGCAGGATGCGGCCAGCCAGGGTCTCGGCCCGTTCGAGGGCTCCCTGCTGGCGGCCATCAAACAGGATCAGCGGATGCAGATTGCCATCGCCGGCGTGGAAGACATTGGCACAGCGCAGGCCGGCTTCGCGCGCCATCTGGCCAATCTGACGCAGGGCTTCGCCGAGTCGCCGCCGCGGCACCACGCCGTCCTGGACAATGAAGTCGGGCGAGAGCCGGCCGACGGCGCTGAATGCGCTCTTGCGCCCCTTCCAGATGGCGAGCCGCTCATCAGCATCACGAGCGGGGCGCATCTCCACAGGGTGACTGCCAGCGATGATCTCGTCCAGCCGCACTCGATCCACGGCGACGGTTTCGCGCGGGCCTTCGAGTTCGACGATGAGCACGGCTTCGCAGCCGGGCGGGTACTCGGCGTGGACAGCCGCGACGGCAGCTTCCAGGGCCAGCGCATCCATGATCTCGATCGCGCCGGGCAGCAGTCCGCTGGCGACCACGGCCGAGACGGCGTCCCCGGCCTGTTCGAGCGTGCGATAGCCAGCGAGAACGGTGTGGTAACACTCGGCCTTGGGCAGCAACTGAAGCGTGATTTCCAGCGCGATGCCGAACACGCCTTCGTTCCCATTGAACAGCCCGCACCAGTCCGGGCCGATGTTCTCCCGGCTCGATCCACCCCACTCGACAACTTCTCCGGTGCCGAGCACCGCCTTGATGCCCAGCACATGGTTGGAGGTCATGCCGTATTTGAGGCAGTGGGCGCCGCCGGAGTTGAAAGCGACGTTGCCGCCAATAGTGCAGATCAACGCGCTGGAAGGGTCAGGCGCGTAATGCAGCCGGTGCGGCGCGGCAGCCAGCGATACCTGGGCGTTCACCACGCCAGGTTGGACCACGGCAATCCGTTGCGCGGGGTCCAGGCGCAGGATGCGAGTCAGACGGTTGAGAGCAATGACAATGCCGTCGGCGACGGGGAGCGATCCGCCCGACAGACTGGTGCCGCTGCCGCGCGCGACGAAGGGGAGACGCTCCTGATTGCAAAACCGCACCAGCGCAACCACCTCGTCCGTGGTCTCCGGGATAGCGACCGCCAGTGGACGCGTGCGGAAGGCGGTCAACCCGTCGCTCTCATACGCGGCCAAGTGTTCCGGCCGGGTCAGCAACCGGTCGGGCGGGAAGATGGCAGCCAGACGATGCAGGGCGTCAGACATAATCGAAGCCTATCTTAGACACTCCCGCAGGGCAGTCAAAACCAGGTCCACATTACGCACAGAGGCGCCGTGACCCATCAGGCCGATGCGCCAGGCTTTACCCGCCATCGGGCCCAGGCCGCCGCCAATCTCGATGCCGTACTCCTCGAGCAAGCGGCGCCGGACAGGGGCATCTTCGGCCCCGGACGGGATATGGATACAGTTGAGGGAGTGGAGCGAGTGCTTGGGCACATAGCCCAGGCCCATGGCTTCCAAACCCTTGCGCAGCCGAAGGTGCGCATGCTGATGCCGCGCGACACGGTTATCGAGGCCCTCTTCGAGAATGATCAGAAGCGCCTCGCGCAACGCATAAGTCATGTTGATCGGCGCGGTGTGGTGATAGAAACGGCCACCGCTTCCGCCGATGTAATAATTGCGCAGCATCGACACATCGAGATACCAGGATTGCACCTTGGTCTTGCGCGCATCCATTCGGGTCAACGCGCGCTCGCCAAAACTCACGGGCGCCAGGCCGGGCGGGCAGCTCAAGCATTTCTGCGAGCCGCTGTAACAGGCGTCTATGCCCCAGTCGTCCACACGCACCTCATGCCCGCCGAGGCTCGTGACCATGTCCACCGCAAGCAACGCGCCGCGGGCATGCACGATATCGGCGAGGCCAGCGAGTGGCTGAAGCGCGCCGGTGCTGGTTTCGGCATGGACGATGCCGAGGAGCTTGGCGCGCGGGTGCTGGTCCAGCGCGGCGGTAATCTGTTCGAGGGTGAAAATGTCGCCCCAGGTCGCTTCGACGGCATGGACCGTGGCGCCACAACGTTCCATCACGTCCTTCATCCGCGTTCCAAAAACACCGTTGATGCAGACGATCACTTCGTCGCCCGGCTCGATCAGGTTGGTGGCCACGCATTCCATGCCCGCCATGCCCGTGCCGCTGACAGGGAACGTCAGCGGGTTTTTCGTGCGAAAGACCTGGCGCAGGAATTCGCAGGTGTCGTCCATAATGGCGATATACTGCGGATCAAGGTGGCCGATCGTAGGCGCGCTCATGGCGCGCAGAACGCGCTGGGGAACAGGGCTCGGGCCGGGCCCCAGAAGGATGCGTTCGGCGGGATTTGCTGTCGTGGCAAACGGTCGAGTCAATTGCATAAGAGTGGTTACCGATGCCCGGATGCCAACGCAAGAAGATTTGGCGACGCGTTTGACGGCGCGCAGGTGACGGATGATTGGAGTAAAATGGTCGAGTGGAGCGGAGGCGCGAACATGTAAGGTGGAGACTCACCGCCTGCAAATCACTGCCCGTTGCGAGGAACTCCGCATACAGGGCGCCTGCTCGAAGAAAAGCGCTAGCCGAAATGGCACTCTCAAGCAACAGGAGCTAACAGAGGAAACAGAGAGGGTTCGGCCAAACCGGAGGTTGGTCCGCGCAGTCCGGATGGTGCTTACGGTTAGCGGGGAGTTTGCCATCTTTGGTCCATGCCGCGCACGATGTGAGGCCTGGGTTGGACCGAAGCGGAGCTGATCTCCCTTTTTGTCACCTTGACAATTGTGGGAATTCCCACCATACTCTGTCCATGCCAACTGCAACACTCAAGGGTCGCCCAGGGGCCGGCGGCGTCACGGTCATCGAAGAGTACGACGTGGCCGCGGATGCGAAGAAGCGCATCAGCCTCCGGAACGCCACGACCAAATACTTCAACATCAAAGCCCTCTCCAACGGCTGCTACCTCCTGGAACCGCGGGTGCTGGTGCCCCCGCAAGCCATTCCCCCACGCGTGCGCAAGATGCTCGACCGGTCCGTGGCTGGCCTGAAAAAGGGCCTGGCCTCGCGGCCCATTGACCTGACTCCCTTCCTGAAAGGCTAAGGGGGCCATGCCTTTTCGCATCCGCATGGGCCTGCCGGAGATGGAGGCGCGAAGGTTCGAGGAAATGGACGGGGCAGCTTTGAAGCCATTTCGGCGTGGTTGGTGTTTGGGCAGTGAGGAGTTCAAACAAAAGATGCTCGTGCAAATGGGCACCTCCAAAAGCCTGAAACTTATGCTGCTTCATTGGCGACACGCCCATGAGAATGCCAACGCCAGCGCACGATCCGCACAACTCCAGTTCCAACCTCCAGTTCGAAAATCTGCCCTTTCCGACCGGCCTCAACCCCGGCTAAATTCTCTCGTGTATGTTGGCCGTTGAAAGCAAGTCGAGTGCGGCCGGGAGTTCACCCAGCCGCCCGCTGCCGTTGGAAAGCGGGGAGTTCATGCACTCCCGCGTCTTCCCCGGCCTCCGCCTGCCCGTCGGCCCGCTGTTGGCTGGCGACACCGCCAAAGTCCTGGCCGCGTTGACCGACCAGGCGGGGCACTGACCAGAGCCATGATTGCCGCTCTATCCAATCTGAGACTGCGGCTGCCAATGGAGCAGATTGCCGGCTACTGTCGGCGCTGGAGCATTGCGCGCCTGGAAGTTTTCGGTTCCGCGCTCCGGGAAGACTTCCGGCCGGATAGTGATTTGGACTTCGTCGCCACCTACGCACCGAAAACCCACTGGAGCCTCTTGGACCGCGTGCGTATGAAGTTCGAACTGGAAAACCTGCTCGGCCGCGAAGTGGATTTGCTGAACCGCCGCGCCTTGGAGAAGGCCGGTTCCCGCGAGCGCGCCGCCGCCATTCTGCGCCAGGCCCAGACGCTCTATGCAGAACCGTGACCGCCAATCGCTGGCCGACATGCTGGGCGCAGCGCGGAAGCTTCGCGACTACGCCCAAGGCACGTCGCGGGAAACCCTGCCCACCCCGATTCTCCGGTCCACGGTGGACAGCAATTCATGGCTGCCTCGTGCGCTCCACTGTCGCGGTCGGCGGCGGACGCCCACCTTGGACGTTGGTATGAGATATGAAAAAAGCCCGCGACGACATCTACGGAATCCTGCACTCGATTTATGCCAGGCATCGTCGTCGCCATAAGGAGAACCCAGATTCAAAGCAGATGTGCTGCATGTGGCCCACCGATGAAGTCCAAGGGCGTGGTGAAGTTCCAGACCGTGTGAAGGGCTCGAGACGACCATGAGCAACAAATCCAAACCATCACCCCCGCCCGGCGGCCAGTTCCTCGTTTACCAGACCGAGGACGGGAAGCTGAGGCTCGACGTGCGGTTCGAGGGCGAAACCGTCTGGCTCACGCAGCAGCACATGGCGGAACTGTTTCAAACGACCAAACAAAACGTCGGGCAGCACCTCAAGAACATCCTGGAAGAAGGCGAACTCACCCAGGAATCAGTTGTAAAGGATTTCTTTACTACTGCCGCCGACGGCAAGAAATACGCCACGAAATTCTACAATCTCGATGCCATCATTTCCGTCGGCTACCGCGTCAAATCCCATGTCGCCACCCGCTTTCGCATTTGGGCCACGCAGCGGTTGCGGGAATACATCGTCAAAGGGTTCGTCCTCGATGATGAGCGCCTGAAGAATCCCGACCAGCCGTTCGACTACTTCGAGGAATTGACGCGCCGGATTCAGGATATCCGCACTTCCGAGCGGCGGTTCTATCAAAAGATCACGGACATCTACGCCACCAGCATTGATTACGACCCGACGCAGGAGATCAGCCTTCTTTTTTTCAAGACGGTCCAGAACAAGGTGCATTGGGCCATCACCGGGCAGACCGCCGCCGAGATCGTTCACAAGCGGGTGGACGCGGCCAAGCGCAACCTGGGACTTACCAACTGGCGCGGTTCAGTGATCCGCAAACAGGATGTGGTCATCGCCAAAAATTACCTCACCGAACCGGAACTGGCGGCGCTGAACAATCTCGTGGAACAATATCTGGTTTTCGCCGAAGGCCAGGCCATGCGGCGCGTGCCCATGCACATGGCGGATTGGATCACCAAGCTGGACGCGTTTCTGACGCTGAACGAACGCGACATCCTCACCCACGCCGGGCGCATCTCCCACGAGATGGCTCAGGGCAAGGCGGAACTGGAATACGACCGTTACCGGGCAATCACGGATGCCAAACCCCGCCCCATTGACACGGAGTTTGAGGAGGCGGCAAAACAAAGTCAGAAATTGGCGCGCCTGAAAAAACCTAACAAGGTGGGCGGAGTATGAAAATCCAGTTTGATCCTTCGCAGCAATTCCAGCTTGATGGCGTCGCTGCCGTGACGGACATCTTTGACGGCCAGCCTTTGGAGAAGTTGGATTACTCGGTCATTTTCCAGACGTTCGACACGGAATTGTTCAGCCGGCAGGCCCGGTCGGAATTGGGCGTGGGTAACAGGCTGACACTGGACGACGAGGCGTTGCACAAAAACATCCGCAAGATTCAGGAGCGAAATGAAACTGAACTGCCCGATGCCGCCGCGAAGCTGGAATCGTGGCCGATACTCGGCCACGCACAAGAATCCCTACAATCTGGTTTACCGGCTTGATCCAGTGCGTGCGTTCGGCCTGCGGCTCGTGAAACAAATCGTGGTGGCGGGCGCATCGGCTTCCGGCGGCGCGAATGACGCCTACGCGAAGGTCGAGCGGATTGATTTCAAAAACGGCATCAAGGCCAAGCTGCGCATTCACGTCCAGACGAGCAGCGGGCCGAAGGAAAAGGGCGTGACCGTAAATGACGGCGCAGACCTTTTCGAGTTATCCGAGAACCGCGCCTGCTATCAGGACGGTTTTATCATCACCGAAATCAACGCCGAGCCGGGCAATGAGTTCATCCGTTGAATCATGCCGGACTTCTGGAATTGCGCAATGGCCTTTCCACGAACGGCTGGCCGGCGCTCCGGCGAGCGCCGCAAGCGCGGCATCTTTGCAGCCCCCCGGCTCAAGGAAACTTTGTCCTGCAGGGGGCACGCGATTCTACGGAGTCTTCGGGGTTTTTCGAGTCCGGGCGAGAGGGCGGGAAAGTGTCCGCCGGGGATTGCAGAAACAGCCGGAACAGATACTCTAGGCTCATGCTTGAACTGACAGTCACAGACGCCGCCAACAAGTTCCATCAACTGTTTGCCCGTGCGGCAGCGGGTGAAGTGG
>JBAXTC010000249.1:0-9469 GCA_037130375.1 Verrucomicrobiota bacterium
AGAGCTGCTACTAGCGTTGCTGAAACTTTTGGCGCCTCCTCCGCCGCCGCTCGCCCCCCCCTCAATGTCACCTGCCTTAAACCGCGCAAGTCACCGCTGTCATGGCATTTCAGGCAGTGAAGCAACAGGTCACGGAAGCTCTGGAACTGGGAGACACTCATGCCGAACGCCCAGCATCAGCGGCCGGAGCCAGCCACCGCCGAGCAACGAAAGCAAACTGAGCAGAACGGCTGGCTCCGATCCGCTGCATGCTGTGGTTCGGCATCATGGCAGGATGCTACGTTAACCGCCGTGAGAGCACTTCGGGGGATCTTCGACTCGGCCCAGCGTGTAAGTGCCTCCCTGAGGGCAGCGGGGCTTTCGTCCCAGGTACGGACGGAGATCCGTCCAGGTTGGGACGTCGTTTGCGCCCTTGTTGTGCTCTCGCGCCCAGATGCATTTGATACCGGAGAGCATTCGCAGTTGACGTGCGCAGCCGCTCGCAGGTTTGGTAAGGAGTGGCCCTGGCAGGCGCACCTCACTATAGCGTGGCTTCTTGAGGTTCCCTTGCGCGATGAGGCGGCCCTCGCGGACGAGGACTTCGATGCGCTTCCCAATTGCTTGATAACCCTGGTCGTTATCCAGCAGGCCACTCCCCCCAGCGCGCGCAGCATCGACAATGACCAGTGCTACCTTTAGCCAATCCGACTCAGCGACAGCCAGGATCGTGTCGTCTATGCTGGAGTTGCTCATATTGTTGTCCAACGTCCGGAGCTCAGGCACAGCCGCCGAGCGGGACGACGGAAAACAAAGTGACAAACAAACTTCATAAAATCAATCGCAACTGGCAAGGGCAGCGGCTGTTGCCTGCAGCGATTTGTTAGCCGTCAACCTCATGTAACTCACTCTCCAATCTTTTCCACCGTCTGGCATTTCGTGGCAACTTCGCCTGCCCCATCCGCCAGCATGAGGAAAACGTGTCACGAAACCAGCGGCTGCGTTGGGTCGCGTCGGTCACTTTCGGGAAAAATGCGTCGAAATGATACTCCAAAATGTGCTCCAGCACACACGTCGCAATCGCCATCCGTGTATCGGAATGACGACGTGATCCGTGCTTGAGAGCTAGCGGCCAAATACGATCCGGGGCGGACTCGGCGAACTCACCGAGCGCAATCGCAGCCTGCCAGCGGGTATGCTCGCTGCGAGAAGCGAGGTCTCTGTCAATCCTAGTGAGCATACGGGTCGAACATGTCATGTGCGCAATGACGGCCAACGCTCCGCATGAGCTACAGCCGCCATGCCAACCCTATCGAACTGCCCTGGACCGCCGTGGCGGCTGTTAGCTCCATGCGGCTGGTTGGGCCGTAAGTCTCGTAATCTCTGCACCTCTTGGCCCACAGCGTTTCGCGACCCTGCAGTTTGCTGGGCAGTAGCGCGAACCCGAGCGTCCGGGTCTGCTTGCGCAGCCCTCAGTGCTGGCAGCGGGTCGGAGTCGTTGAAGGGAAACGTCGAGAGCAACTCAACCGCGGTCAGCCTGACACCGGAATCCTTATCGCGTGAAAGCCGGATAAGGTCTGGCATGCTTTTTCGCATGGCTTCTTCACCGGCCAGGATGAGGGCTACCGTTGCCTTCTGACGCCGCTCGCTGGGAGTGCTGAAACGAAGATCGAGAAACGGAGCGCGCTGAACCAACGCCAGGAGCTGAAACTGCAAGGCCGAGTCTCTCGCACCGAGCCGAGGAAGGATAAAAGGAACGCCGTTTGTGCCGATTCTTTCGATTGCTGCAAAAGCGTGAGCATTTTCGTCCCCATCAGCGCTGCCCAGCTTGGCCATCCATTGGGTGAGGGTCCGCCCATCGCTCGTCGGTTCTCCGGACGGCCTGACCACCCACGCAAAGCCGAGGAGAATCATAGCAACGGCGATACCGAGGATTATATGTCTTCGGCGAGTACTCATGGTAGCTGTGTGGCACCTGCGGCCCAACGACAAAACTGAGCGATGCGGGCGGCCCAAGGCATTGGGATTGGCAACGGACCTCGCCCGCCCGCATTCGCTCCAGTGACCTCGTTGGACCACCGTCTCACGGTGTGACCTTTCCTGTTGCGGTGTTCGTGCTAACCGGATACCGCTCAGGGTGCTCGTGCATATATCGCATCCTGTTATTGTAAGCTGCTACCATGGTCTCTGCCGCGTAGCGAAAAGTGGGAATTTCCGAAAAATACTGGGGAAACCAAACCTGGAATGGCCCATCATTTGTGCCGGAAAACTCGTCATCAGGGCGCCGGCCAGAAATCACAAACAGTCGAACTTTGCCGGATTGGAAGTCGTGCGTTGCACGTGTTGAACCTTCATACCCAGCAAGGCTATCGACCTGTAGCTTCCATGTAAAATTGGTTAAAAGGGCACGGGCGAGAAACCCAAGCGAGGTACAGAGAGCCACCGCGAGTAAGGCGATGACGATCTTAAGTGCTCGCGGATTATTCATGCTGTGCCGGAGTCCGTCCAACAACAACCGGAGTCAGAGGCGCCGGGCCGCAGACCCCCGATATGAAACAGAAGCGCCAGTCCGGCGTCCTCTGCACTCCGATGGTTGGGCGTTGCATTCATTGATCGGCCCAGCTTGTTGAGACGATTCGCTGAATCTCCTCCCTCTTAGTCAACCGGAGTCGGGTGGCCAATTTGCGGATATCGTCAGTCAACGGGCGGTACATCGTCATGTACCAGAAGGAGGCTCGCCAGCCTGAGTCATCGAATGGTAATCCGAGCGTGATCGTGCAAGACTCTCCCGCTTCTAATCTCTTTGCCCGTGGGTGGAACGGTAACACCCCCATCAGGTTTGTTCCCAACGTTAGCGCTCCGTTGGGCACGAAGTTAGTTCGCCACTGGCCGGAACGGTTTTCGAGGACGTAGGTTGGAACCAACATTACTGCGTAACGTCCCGAGTTTGCCACCCGGAAAGTCGCATGCCTTGCACCCGAAAGCTCATTGGTAACCGCCATCGTATTTACCATAACCCGATACTGCGGACGTGGTGGTGGTGATGAACGCAAAAACAGCATCCACCCCGCCACAAGGGCGAGTAAACAAACAGCAACGTAGGCAATCTTTCGCTTCATGGCATTCTTTCGTCCTTAGACCAGGCTACAGGCAGAGCCTCACGGGCGCTGCCGCCTGCCGCCCAACGATTCAGCTCACCGATGGCGGCCCCTCTGTGGCTCCCGAATTGCCAACTGGCGTCGCGGGGCCGCCATTCGGTGCGGCGCCTGGTTGGGCCACCTTCCCGCCTTTGGATCGGATCAGCCACAACAACCCGCCAGCCAACAGGACGAACGATGACGGCTCCGGAACGAGCGAGATAACGCCTTGGACTTCGCCACCTGAGCCAGACGGAAAGCCCGAGGTGCCCGCTATGCGCAGCAAACCTCCCCCAGACAGCAGTTCTGCAACCTGCTCTGCTGGCAGCGTAAAAGCCCCCCAGTAGTGGGCCCAACTCATCTGCGCCGGGCAAGTGATGGGGCCGGGCGGACCGGGCGGCGGCAGGAACGGATTGGGAGGAAAGAAATCGCAGCCGGAAACCGTGATCACCTGCCCGAGGCCGGTCGTAAAACTGCTCTCGAAAGATGTGGTTGCGATGACCGGCGAAAGGCTGCCGGCCGTGAGATCGTAAACCGCCAACTCATAATCAACAGTGGACCCGGTCACACGGAAGTATCCAATACCGGCGACCAAGTGTGCCGATTCGCCAAGACTTAAGGACAATGGGGCCTCAAAGACACCCTGGGCGAAGCTGGTTCCACACGCCAGGAGCAGGCAGCAGATAGTTGAGAGTTTGATTTTCATTGGAAGCCTTCGTTCTTGGCCCAACGCGGAACTGAGCCGCAGCCGCCGGAGACTGAGAACCAGCGAAGCCCAGGAGCAATGAATTTCCCAGCGCCTCGGTAAACAGAAGGGGCGGCGGCTGTCGGCTCAAGTGAAAAGTTAGGCCGCATTGGCATTATTGAACCCGTGCTTTCTAATCCGTGAGACCGCGACGACGGCAGCCCACACTAAGATACATGACGCGATGACGCAAAGGATGATAGCAACTGGTGCTCGGCAGGGGAGTTCGAAATGCAGCGGCCCGAGAGCCACCGAAGTCTCGCAGCCAACATGCTGGCCACTCAACGTAACGAACTCCGTCTCGATAAACCCGTAATGACCTCCAGCGGCGTCGACCGACCAATCGCGGGTAACCAACATCATGGACGCCTGAGCGGAGGAAACCAGGAGAACCCAAGCAACCGTAATGGAGATCGTGTGACGCATCGGCCTAACGCCAGAACTGAGCGACAGCCGCCGACGGAGACGGTGGAGCGCGCAATGCACCTCCGAACTTCCGCCCAGCGTCGAACGGAGAAGCGGGGCGGCTGTTCGCTCCAGTGATTTTGTTAGCCATACGTCCAAGGATTGATGACTTTCGCTGTCTCTTTGTTCGCCTCAACAAATCTCTCGGCGTAGTCTCGATTGAAGAAGGTAATCCGCACGTTCTCGCGGTCAATCTTCGTCGGAACAAGTCGAACAGGCCCTCGCCTCCGCGCAACAAAGAAACAGGCGACGCTGCCAACCATGAGAAGGAGCATCGCAATCGGTATGATCTTCGGGATGTCAGCGTGCTTGTCCTGTGCGATTGCGAACGGGACGCCAGAGGCAAGGAAAAGAACAAGGAGAATCCCACCAGCAATCCACCACGGGCGCGGCGCTCGCCAGCACTGGTCGCAAACTGGTATCTCTAGCTGGCAGGCCTCGGCCAACGTCTTCAGGAAATCCTGCCGGTCCACATCGTCCAGGAAGATGTCTTGGCGCCGGTTTCCCCGGCTCATGACGTGATACATGGCACCGGGATATTGGATGCGCAACTGCCGCGGCATGTCCTGACTCTGCCCTCCTCAACGAGCGCGGTCGAGAGCAAACGAGCAAAGTAGATGCTTGACCCCTTTTCCGAACTGTCGCCCAGCGCCGAGCGGAAAAGCGGGGCGGCGGTTCGGCTCCACCGACTTGTTAGCCTTTGTCTTCATGTAGCCGTCCTCTGAGTCTGCCTGATGAGATTGTAGGTCTCCTTCGCGCGCTCAATCATGTCGAATGCGGGTGCCGCGTATTGCCCTGCTCCTGGCCAGCCGGAAGGAATGCGCTGCGCCATCGGATGCTGAGGTCCGAACGTGATCGTGCCGCTCCCGTCGGCGCGCTCGGTCAGCGAAATGTCGCTGAGCGTGCGAAGCTGTAGTGACTTCGTCTCCCGCGAGAAGAGCCCACTGACGATGATGGTGCGCTCGCTCGTGACGCCGTAAAAGGTGCGCTCGCGCGTCCTGGCATCCACGATGAACCGGCCGAACACAATGTATAGGCCGACCAAGACGAACGGAATGCCCCAGAGCATGAAGAAAAACGGGTCTCCTTTGGTGATGACGCCCGCCTCCCAGAAAATGGCGAAGCCACACCACAGCAGGCTGAACGGAATCACGAAGGCGTCTGAGGAACGAAGCCGAATGCCTCGCAGTGGCTGTCCGCTCCACAGCAGACGCTCACCCGAGCTTAACTCGCGTTCAATTTCAGATGCGGGGTTGTTCCACATATCGTGTGGCATTGACGGCTAACGTCCCAGATCAGCGATCCGGCGCCACCGGCTGTCAATTGTCAACTGAAGCGTCACCGCCGGATTCGCCGCATCTGGTTTGTTGGGCTGTCCTTCATTGCTCATACTTTTGAATCCACGCGCGTGGATCACCACCCAAATCGTTCGTCGTCATGCTTCGAAATGCGGCCACCGCATTCGTCAGAGTCTGCTCATACTCACGCCGAACGATCTGCTCCAGGTGTGAACCAACAAGAGCCTTGCTGTGCGCCCCGTAGTAGCCCATCAGGAAATCCAATCGCAAAGCCAATGCCCGCGGATCAGGTGAAGCATCAATGAACGATTCTTGTGTGGTGCGGCACTGAGCATCGATGAAATATGTCCACACAACCTGCCCAGACAAACGCCAATAACTCCAGCCCAGCAGAAGCACAATGCAGAGCAGGAATCCAATGACAATCTTGTATACCCGAACGCTCATGATAGTCACGCCCGACGTCCCGGCTCAGGCACGCCGGGCCAATGATGTCCGACTGTCAACTCAGGCGAGATCCCGGCGTTGCCTGCAGCCGATTGGTTGGGCCATTTCATGCGGCCTCATCCTTTGAGGAGCTCCGGCCCAAAGTCGAGCTGACGAGAATGTATCCGGCGATGCACACGGCCACAACGGCGCTCACAGAGATCCACCACTCTCCAAAGAAGCCACAAATTGCCGGTAGCGTGGCAAGCATCCCGGCAACCAATCCCAGCACCTGCCAAGGGCGAAGACGCTGCGAACCAAAAGTGGCTGAGGAATACACTAATGCGACCAAGCCCGCAGTGCCGACCAACCACCACAGGAGAAATATGCCCTGATTCCAATTGCCGCCAAGCAGGCTGACCAGTGGGAACACCATTAGGAAGCTGCAGAGACCATGAGCCAAGACCATCGGCACGCAAGCGGCCAACAATACGGCACGGACGACGCGGGGCTGTGCTGACGGGTTCATTCGCAATTCGCCCAACGCTCGGCCTGAGTGGCGCGGGGCCAAGGACGTTGAAATGCAAACAGGATGCGCCATCCCGCGTCCACTCCAGGCCGCTGGTTCGGCATCCCCGTCGGGTTACTCATTCTTGAGAATGATGGTTCTGTGCGCCTCATCGTTTCCAGTCCAATTCGGCGGCTCGTATTCAACTCCGCCCCTGCCCATGTAATACCTCAACGTGTAGGAAACCGCAACTCCATTCGTGACGGTCCGGTAATCCCAACCGGTGAACCTGCTCTGTGACTCATCCGGCAGCTCCGGGACTACCGCCAAGTACTTTGGCGCGAGATCAGCCAGAGATGCTGGGTAGCTGCCAGTTTGCTTTCGGAACGCCTCTATGGCGCGGAGAATCGGCTGTCCAGCCCGAGCCTGCGCACGAAACTCTCGCGTGCGGCTGAACATCAGGCGCAAACCAATAACGCCGCAGACACCCAGAAGCAGGAGCGCTCCACTTACCATCAGAACGGTGCGTAATCGGGAGCTGAGGTGCATGCTCATGCCGAACGCTCCGGCTCACCGACGCCGGGCCAATGATGTCCGATTGTCAACTGAGACGCGATCCCGGCGTTGCCTGCAGCCGGCTTGTTGGACGATCCCGTTTTCATACTCACTTCGTAATCGGAACCGGCACATGGCTGCCGTCTGGATCAATCCAAACGACAGTGACAGGCCGTGAACTCGCTACTCCAGGAACCTGAACCACAAACTCGCGGCTCTGCTCTCGCATAGTCCGATAGCCCACGACGTAAACCGTGTGGCCGTCAACTTTCGCTTTGGGACGCGTCCAGCACGCTGAAGCCGTCAGGTCACTCCCAAGGTGAATCGTCACGGCGTCGCCAGAAATCGTCGCCGTCGTCGAAGGGCTCAAATCGGAATACTTAACGTCCGGCTTAGAGCAGCCAGCCAAGAAGACGCTCGCAGTCAAAAGCAGAATGGTGGCGAAACGGCTCATACGCGCACTCGTCCAACGTTCCGCGTCAGGCGCGCCGGCCATGGGAGCCAGAATAAACAGCAAGGCGCAACCCGGCGTCGCCTGCACGCGGTGGTTGGGCATCATTGTCTGACCTCCGGAGACACCAGCGTTGCTTCGGCTCTGCGCTTGTTGACGGGAGTGAAGCCTAAAAACCTCTTGGCGAAGCCGAACGCGCTATCCACTTCCGACGGGGTCCGTCCGTAATGCACTTGGAGGCGCCAGCTTGCATTGGTCGGAATGTCCGGCAGCCAGGGCACAACATAATACCAACCCCTTCCGGGAGGATAAACCCCGTTGTTGTGTTCATCACTGTCGGCAAGCGCGGTTCGCCGCCACTCCGCGCCAACCTTCTGCTCCAAAGCCCAAACATTGAACCAGACCGAGTCGTGTGTGCTGCTATTGGTGAAGGCAAAGATGGCGTAGGGGCCTCTGCCTCCGTTCCTAACAGTCGGTCCCTTGTGCGAGAGGGGTTTGTCCTGGACTCCCACGAGCACCACCGCCAGAGGTGCCGGCGCTGAGCGGAGCCGAAGGGCGCTCCAAATCACCAGAGACAGCAGCAGCAACGCTCCAAAGGCGAACAAGCATTTTCGGGAAGGGGACTTCATGCCCAACGTTCTGGCTCACCGATCCCGCGCCCATGATGCCCGAAATGCAACTGCGACGCGATCGCGGGATTCGGTGCAGCCAGTCTGTTGGGCACTCGGTTTGTAGTTGGGAGGTGGCCGATCTCCGTGAAAGGTATTGGCCACCAACGCGGTGGTGACGCCCCATGAAACGAGACAGAGCACAAATGCCAACAATGCTGCCCGTACGCGTCCGAGGCACATAGCGGCGACCATGAGCGGCAACACCACCAGTGTCAGATAGCCGTGCCAACCAAGGAAACTGTTCAATCGCGTGTAAGCCTCGCGACCGGGGCCGAGCGCAATGAACAGCACCACTGCAGTCACCGCCACAGCAGTACTCGCCACGCCGACAACTAACGCGGCAACAGAGCAAAGTCTGGCGCAACAAGTCTTCATGGAAGCATCAAGCGTCATCGTGCAAACGCCCAACCAGTAATGGGCCTCATATTGGACGTGTTAGAAAGCGTCATTGGCAAAGAATAATGTTTTTCAATATGCGTGTCCATAGCTACTTACAAGAAACATTGGCTCGTATATTGCAGGAGAAAAGGCGTCTCCGCCGCGGGAGGGGTTCATTCCCAATCCGAAACTCATGAAAGGGGTCAAGCCTCCACGTTGGGCGGTTTCTCTCATATTCCAAGGCTGCGCTGTGCTGGGTCACTACACGACTTCTGCCTCGTGGCCGTGAGTAAGCGGACGCTTGCACTCTTGGCAGTTCCCAGGCGCAGGCGAGTGGCGATCTGCTTGACCGAAAGCGTCGTCTCTCTACGCATGTGCGCGGCTATTTCCAGCTTGGCCGGGTCGTGCTTACGGCGTGACGCCAACTCTGCCTGCTGCCAACCCAAGCGCCCCAGTTCCTCCGTGATAATCCGTTCAGCTTTGGCCTGCGCCGTCTCCAGGCGCAACTCCCCAAAATGATGCTGCCCCACCTGGCCTTCCAGCGCTTCCAACTGCTGCTTCTTGAATTCCCGGCTGCCGAGGCACCAACCCCGGCGCAACGCCTTCAGACTCTCCTCATCGCCTGTTTCCAACCGCTGCGCCTCCATCCGGCGCTCAAATTCATCCCGGGCGGCCGCACCGTCCTGTTGGAGGCCATGCTCGCCCAGCAACCGGTCCACCCGCAGCCA
Organism: Verrucomicrobiota bacterium; assembly: GCA_037130375.1. GTDB lineage: Bacteria > Verrucomicrobiota > Verrucomicrobiia > Limisphaerales > UBA8199 > JAPLUA01. The sequence goes on from JBAXTC010000249.1 coordinate 9,339, forward strand.
CCTTGGCCGGTGCGCCGGGGCGGCCAAGTAATAGCCAAAGCTGCTCCAGGGGTAGGCTAGCTGGCAGGCCTCGGCTAACGTCTTCAGGAAATCCTGCCGGTCCACATCGTCCAGGAAGATGTCTTGGCGCC
>JBAXTC010000025.1:0-24608 GCA_037130375.1 Verrucomicrobiota bacterium
CGAGGTAAGCTACATTCGTGAAAAAGTACTGGCCCGCCACCAGCAGGTCGGGAGTAACCCCGAGAAGCTTCGGCCCAAAGGTGAAGGCGAATTCCCTGCTGGCGCCGCTATAGTTTGTTCCCGAGAGCACCAACGAGCGCGGCCCGGTGCGCGTGGCCGCATAGCTTGAAGTGTCCCATTGCCACCAGTATCGGTAGTAGTTCAGGCGGGCTACGGCTGTCGGCAATTCGCCGGTAAAGTGGTCATTCGGGTACTTGGCGAAACCATTGATTTGTGCAAAACTATTGATGTGATCACTATCGGGCGGTCTAAGCAAATTGTCGGCGGTCTCGTTGATGGGCCAGATGTCTGGCGGCAAGGGGACGCCCTCCGGCACATCCGGCACAAACCGCACGGTGCGCAAACCGAGCCGGTTCCCGATTGTCTCTGAATCAACAAACTGCGCAACCAAGTGAACCGGCCCGCTGTCACTGACCGTGGGCGGACCTTTGAGAAACGGCGTCTTCCAAGGAGGCTGGCGCGTCAGACCGAATCCTTCCAGGAGAGGCCGGGCGGTTGCGACCGGCACGGGATTCTCGGGAAAGAGACCATCGGTTTGAAGTGGATCCTGCCCAATGCCTGGATAAGGGTTTTCCCACTGGGATGTGTTTGGCCCCTTACGCACCTCAAAGTGGAGATGCACCCCCCAGTGTGCTCGTTTGTAAAGCCGCGTGGCGAGTTTATCGCCGCGCGCGACTGCCTGCCCATTTGAAACAGAAAAGAAAGCCGGGTCTAAATGTAGATAGCGCGAAAACCACCCGTCCCCGTGATCCACGACCAGGTAGCTGCCCATATTTGGTATGCTGTTACTACGAGAAATGACGCCACCCCGGGATGCCTTAACGGCGATGTCCGCATTGTCCGCAGTTGATAAGTCCAGCCCCTCGTGGACATGGCCAGTTGGTTCTTTCTCTGTTTTCTTCCCCCGCCACTCGCCGAACGTGCCCGAGACCAGGTGGCCACTACCGGCCAGAGGGTAACTCCAAGTCTGGTCCGTATCACGGTTGACCGTGCGGCGCTCCTCAAGTTTCTGAGTCCAGTACGCCTCGTCATGAGGTGGGGTCAACTTCGGTGCCCCGAGGCCGAAAACGGCCTTAAGAAAGGTGCTCGTCACGAGCGGATGGGGTGATCCCAAAACCCCCGGCGCGATGCTCAAACCTAACGTGTAACCGACAAGGGACGTTGTCGAGTTGACGGTTATCACGGCACGCATGTAGCCGTTGGTCATTTGTCCGGCAGTTGGGGCCACGATGGCATCGGGGTGAGTCGCCCCATCACTTTCCCGAACTACCAGAATCGTGGCGGTGCCGGAAATGGCCACCGGCTGGCCGCTCGGGCTCGCTACGAAAAAATCGACGATGAACGCCGAGCCCGCGCCCAGGTTCGGCGGAAGGTCGCTGGTGAACAGAATCTTGTCTGGAACTGGTTCAATGGGATATTCTTCGGGATAAACAAAATCGTTTGTCGAGTAGCCGGGCCAATTGGCGGCCGAGAAAAAGGTGGCGTTGGCCGGGCCGCCCGGCGAAGCGATTGGCACGCGGACGTTATTGGTCGAGACTGTATTTGTCTCGAACAACAAGGAAGGGCTGTCCACGAGCGTTTGCAAGTCTGGCGCCTGATAGATGAACAAAGCGCCCGTCGCCGACAAGCTGCTCACGGTCAGTTCCAAGGCGTTGGTGCGCCGGTCCAGCCGCAGTTGGGGCGGAAATGATTGGGAGTGGGCGGTGAATAGACAACTCGGCAGAAGGAGCAGGCCGGCGAGGACAGAACTGAGGTTTAGTTTCATACGTTTCTTTTTGCCAAATCTTGTGCGGAGGCTAACATGCAGTTCGGCTTCGTAAAGAGGCAATTGGTCCTCCGCCAATCAAGGCGCTCCCAGAAGCTACCGTATGGCTCAAGCTTCGTCAGGAGCGGCGAAATGGACGATTTGGTCGAACTTCACGCTGCCGAGCAACTCGTCAAGCGCCGCCGGCAACCAGAAAGTTCACATCGCAGCGCTACCAGTTGCGAAGTGGACATCGGATCGAAGCGGTAAAATAGGCGGGGGGCCGACTTCGCCAGTGACGCCGGTTAATCATTGAGGAGGTGGGGAGGGTTTTGGTATTAAGCCCAACACGTTGTGATAACGAGTTGCTTTTACTAAGACTAAGAAATGGAATACCGGTGCCCAAAACGGAACGGCCTAATGGCTATGCTGCTCATCGCGGACCTGCTGAGTTTCTCCCCACGCCTTTCGCGTGCTGCAGAAGGTCTTCCGGCAGTCTCGGAAGTCACCCGACGAATGATCGAACGGGCACAGAGCGTGGCGCGCGAAGAGCAAGCGCCTCATTATACCTACGAAAAGCGTTGGTTGATCGAGCGCCTGGAGGGCGCGGGGGACCGCCCCAAATTGGAAGAGAAGATTTACCAGGTAACGCAGATCGCAGGCTTTCCATTCAATCGGTTGGTGAAGATCCAGGGCCGGGATTTGAACGCCGAGGAATTACAGGAGGAACAACGCCGGGAGGAGAAGTTCCAGCAGCGGCTCGGTTCGCCGGATGCAAGGAAACTGGCTGCTCGCAAGGAGGGTTGGCTAACCGCGGCGTTGCTCGACCGTTACGAGTTCACGCTCAAAGCACGAGTGGTTTTATGCGATCGTCCCACACTCATGCTGGCGTTCAAGCCCAGGCCGGGCAAGCTTCCCGTGACGAACATCCGGGACAAATTGCTCAACCGCCTGGAGGGGACTGTCTGGGTGGATGAAGCAGAGGCGGAAACGGCCAAGCTTTCTGCTCATCTCACAGAAACGGTCTCCTTGGGCTGGTTTGGAATGCTCGGCTCGCTCAGTCGCTGCGATCTGTTCCTGGACCGCCAGCGCATGCCCGACGGGGTTTGGGTCAATGCGAAACAGGTTTTGTTCATCCAGTGCCGCCGCCTCGCGTCGGCACTGCAGTTTCGCAGCACAGAAGAATCGAGCAAATTCAAGCCAACCGCTGTGGCTGACAAATACTGATAGGAATCGGAACCAAACCCGGGGCAATGCGCAGTTTGCGCGACACGCGATCATTTTTCGGGCTGCGCCGAGTACATGCGGGCGCGCAAAAAGCGGATTCTTAGCAGTATTTGACAGACATTTGCAGCAAGACGAATTATGGTTCAAGAGATGGGAATATCGACCAGGAAAGAAAGCGACCCGCATTTGACGAAGTTCGAGCGGTTTGAGAGAGACACGAAGCAACCTTCGTGGGTCTCACCGCTGCGCCGGACGGGCATCACGCGCTTCGCCGAGCTGGGTTTCCCAACCCTCCAGCACGAGGACTGGCGGTTTACCAACGTCGCCCCAATTGCCAAGCTGCCATTCAAGCCCGTTTTGGAGGCATCCCACACCAGCCTTACTTCGGAAGCCATTGCCGGGTTCACTTTTGGCCGCTTGTCTGCCAGCCGCATGGTGTTTGTGAACGGCCATTATTCCCCCGGCCTGTCTTCGCTTCAACCGCAGAAGACAGGTGTCATTGTCAGCAGCCTGGCCGCCGCGCTGGCCAGCGATTCAGCACTGGTTGAAAAGCACCTGGTCCGCCACGCGCAAGACGAGGAGAACGCCTTCACATCGCTTAACACGGCCTTCTTCCAGGACGGCGCCTTCATTCATGTTCCAGCGGGGCAGACGGTGGAAGGGCCCATTCATTTGTTATTTATCTCGACCGCGAAGGATGCCGGCGCCACGTCGCATCCACGCAACCTGGTCTTCGCCGATAAAGACAGTCACGTAACTCTTCTCGAAAGTTATGTCAGCACGGTCGATGCGCCTTATTTTACCAACGCGGTCACCGAGTTGATTCTGAGCGACGGCGCGGTGGTGGAGCATGTGAAATTCCAGGACGAAAGCGTGAACGCATTTCACGTTGCGGCGGTCCACGCGCATTTAGGGCGGAGCTGCAATTTTATCTCGCATTCGGTCGCCACGGGCGCGCGCCTGTCGCGCAACAGCATTCACACGGTCCTCGCGGGCGAAGGGATCGAGTGCGTCCTGAACGGGCTTTACCTCACCCACGGCGACCAGTTGGCCGACCACCACATGGTGGTCGAACACGCGCAACCGCACTGCAACAGCCACGAGTATTACAACGGCATTCTTGACGGGCGGTCGAGGGGCGTTTTTCATGGCCGCATCCTCGTGCGCCAGCCCGCCCAGAAAACCGACGCCAAGCAGACCAACAAGAACCTTCTCCTCTCGGAAGACGCCACCGTGGACACGAAGCCGCAGTTGGAGATTTACGCCGACGACGTGAAATGCACGCATGGGGCCACGGTCGGGCAGTTGAACGAAGAATCCATTTTCTACTTGCGCGCCCGTGGCATCGGCGCCGAGACCGCGCGGCGGATGTTGATCCATGCCTTTGCGGGCGAAATCATCGAGCGCGTCCGTTACGCCCCGGCGCGCGAAGAGTTGGACAAGTTGATCTGGGATCGCCTGGAGCAAAACCCGCATCTGGCTGGGCGCAAGTAACCATGTTTGACGACCTCAGCGATCTCTATCAGCAGGTCATTCTCGACCACTGCAAGCGGCCGCGCAATTTCCACGAGCTGAGCAGCCCAACCTGCTCGGCCCAGGGCCACAACCCCCTGTGCGGCGACCAGTTGAGACTCTTTCTGGCCATGGACGGCGAGACCATCAAGGACATCAGCTTCCTCGGGGAAGGCTGCTGTATTTCCAAAGCCTCCGCGTCGCTGCTGACCGAGAGCGTCAAAGGTAAGACACGAGCCGAGGTGCAAAAGATGTTCGCGACGGTGCATGAAATGGTAATGACCGGCCGGGTTGTCGGCGAGGTGGGCAAGCTGGCGGTATTCGCAGGCGTGCATAAATTTCCGGCGCGCGTCAAATGTGCCATCCTGGCCTGGCACGCCGTGATGGCGGCGCTCAAAGGCGAAGGCCAGCCGGTAACGACCGAGACCGAAGACACCTGAGCCAATGGCGTCGCGCCGCTGGTGAAGCGGCAAACTTGAGTCGAAGACTATTCTCTTAATGTTCTTATGGATAACAGCGAATCAGTTACACTGACACGTGACGTCGAGGCGGCCATCATCCCGGTTGGCAACCGAGTCACACTGCAAAAAGGCCAGCAGGCCCACATCACACAGTCGCTCGGCGGCAGTTACACTGTCATCGTGAACGGCAACATGTTCCGCATTGAAGGCTCGGATGCCGACGCGCTCGGCATTAAGCCTGCGGAGAAACCTGTCAGCACGGGCGCTCCGGTCTCGCAAGAGCAACTGGAAAAGGAAATCTGGAACCAGTTGCGTTCGTGTTACGACCCGGAAATACCAGTCAACATCGTTGATCTTGGCTTGATCTACGACTGCCATATCACCCCGCTGACTGCCGGCAGCCATCGAGTGGACGTGAAGATGACGTTGACCGCGCCTGGCTGTGGCATGGGCCCGATGCTCGCACAGGACGTGCAGAATAAAGTCCTTGGCCTCGAAGGGGTGGACGATGTCGCCGTCGAGTTGGTTTGGGATCCGCCCTGGAATCAGGGGATGATGACCGAAGCGGCCAAGTTGCAACTCGGGCTGCTGTGACATTTCAAATTGCCCCCAGCCTGGCAAACACTCCAAAGACTAAAATGCCTGCCGCAACCACCGAAGCAGCGTCAACAACCATGAATTGGTCCAGCCTGCGCGCTGACTTCCCGATCCTCGATCAAACCATCCACGGCCAGCCCCTCATCTATTTCGATAACGCCGCCACCACCCAGAAACCCCGCATGGTGCTCGACGCCTTGCGCCATTACTACGAGCACGATAACGCCAACGTCCATCGTGGCATCCACGAATTAAGCAACCGCGCCACCGCCGCCTTCGAGGCAGCCCGGGTGCGCGCCGCCAAATTCATCAACGCGCGCAGTTCTGACGAAATCATTTTCACCCGCGGCACCACCGAAGGCATCAATCTAGTGGCGCAAGCCTGGGGTTTGAAGCACCTGAAGGCAGGGGACAAGATTCTGCTCACCGAAATGGAGCATCACAGCAACATCGTTCCCTGGCAACTGCTGGCGGAACGCTCGGGAGCGAAGCTCGTTTACCTTCCCGTCACTGGCGACATTGGCCTGCTCGATCTGAGCCGTCTCGACGAGTGTCTGACCAAAGATGTCAAACTCTTCGCCATGACGCACATCTCCAACTCGCTCGGCACAATTAATCCCGTGGCTGACATCTGCACGCGCGCGCGCAAGTTGGGCATTACCACCCTGGTGGACGCCGCGCAAAGCGCCGGGCATCGTCCCATCGACGTGCAGGAGTTTGGCTGCGACTTCCTCGTATTCTCCAGCCACAAAATGTGCGGGCCGACGGGCATCGGGGTTTTGTATGGACGCCAGGAAATGCTGGAAAACATGCCGCCCTACCAGGGCGGCGGCGAAATGATTTTGAGCGTTGATTTCCACCAGAGCACCTGGAAACAGGCCCCCCACCGATTCGAGGCTGGCACACCGGACATCTCCGGCGCCGTCGGGCTGCACGCCGCCATGGATTACCTCGACAAAATCGGACGCCACAATATCGCGCAGCACGATCAGGAACTGGGCGCCTACGCTTACGCCGCGCTTTCCGGGCTCAAGGGCGGTATCCGCCTCTTTGGCCCACACATCGGTCGCGCGGGGCTGGTGAGCTTCCTGTTGAAAGACATCCACGCGCACGACGTGGTCACCGTGGCTGACCAGCGCGGGGTGGCGTTGCGCGGCGGACACCATTGCAATCAGCCTCTCATGCGCAAACTCGGGGTCGAGTCCACCGCCCGCGCCAGTTTCTATTTTTACAACACGACTGTGGAAATAGATCGGTTCGTGGAAGTGTTAGGCGAGATCCAGAAGTTCTTCGGTAGCTAGCCGCCCGGCGTGACGTAGGCGTTCTCCGAGGCCACTTGGGCCAGGAATTCGTGCAAGTGACGCTGGGCCGATTTGACGGTCTCTTGGAGGATAAGCAGTGTGCCCGCGGTGCGGGTGCGCCGCTGGCATTCGCGGCTAGGGTTGAGTGTCGGCGAGACCTTTGCGGGCATCGTCGCGATCCATCTTTTCCAGGAGCGCGATCAGTCGGGCGGGCTTGCCGCGGCTGGCAGTGGTCCGGAAGCTGTCCTCCGCTTGGGTTTGTGCAAGAACGATCTCGGCCCAGGTGTTGACCAGGCCGTTGACGGACTTGCCCTGGCATTTTGCCAAGCTGGCGATCTCGCGCTTTCGTTCCTGACTGCCCCAGCGGATTAGACTGGCATCAGTTCCCTTCTTCATAGCGGATAAGTGTGGAGGAAGGTTCCCGGCGGAGTGATTTCACAGCCGGGCGGGGCGAACATCGCCCCTTTGTAATCGGACGCATTGTATGTGACGATGGCCGCGGCGTTGCCGACGATGGCCAATTCCATGACGTGATTATCGTCCGCATCGGGCAGGTTGGGACGCCAAACGCGCCAAACCCGGACCCATTCGCAGACGGCCGCGAAATCCTCCACAGCTTGGCGGCGTTCGGCGGGAGAGAGCGGGCACTTGTTTCAGGTGCGGTTGGCGCGCCCCGCGACGTCCAGGTGTTCATACCACAACTTGTCCCCCATTAGCGGCAGATGGCGCCCGTGTAGCAGAGCTAGCAACAGTTTCCGGCTGGCGCCTGCGCCACTGCGGAGCGCGGCCACGAAGACGTTAGTATCTTGCACGATTCGCATTCCCAAAAGATGATTTCAAATCTGCAATTCTGCAAGTGGGATCCTCCGTCGGGCCGATTCCCTGGCGGGAAGTTTCCACCTTTACCGGTCTCGCACGCTGCTGGCCGCGATGTAGGTGTCGTTGCACACCATCGTCAACTCATCTTCCTTGCTAATTCAGGACGGTATGGTTGGTGGTGTTCGATATAGTCCTTTGCAGCAGCGGTTTTGCCGCACCTGGCTGGAGCCTGGCGGCGGCAGTGATCTATCGTCAAAAGGAAGTTGAATAGTTCCAAGAGATCGTCAACATTTTGGAACGATGCCTAAAGTAAAAACCGAAGCCTTGCGCGAAGGCATGGTAGTAGCGACTGAGGTTAAGAATATGGACAACATGCTCTTGGTGGCGGCCGGGTGCGTCATCACCGAAAAGCATATCAATATTTTCAGCGCCTGGGGCATTTCTGAAGTGGATGTGCAGGCTTGTGATGGGGCTGAGGATGCAGGGGACATTCTGCAGCAACTCCCGCCCGAGATGCTGAAAGAGTTGACTGCGGAGTTGGAAAGCATTTTTTGGGAAGCGATAGATATCAGCCCGGTCCAAGAGGAAGCTTTCAAACTTGCTCTTCAACGAAAGGCAAAGCAGGTGTGCGCAGGCACAGACCCATCTCATGATTAACAACATTAAACGACTAACCGAGGGCATACCGAGCCTTGGCTCATATACCGGCGTCATTGGGGAGATCGAGCGGATTGTAAAGGATCCGGAGAGCTCGTTGGCCGACCTGGGGGAGATCATCGAAAAGGATCCGGATTTGGCCGCGCGCCTCTTGAAGCTCGGGAACAGTGCGTTCTATGGGTTCGCGCAACGCCTGGAGACCGTCTCCGAAGCCATCAGCCTGATTGGCATCCGACAGGTCGAGGACCTGCTTCTTGCCAGCAGTGTGATCGAGGTTTTCGATGGGATCTCGGCCATCCACGTCAACATGGAATCGTTCTGGGAGCATAGCCTGGCCTGTGGCATCTGTGCCCGGTGTATCGCCATTGCCCGGCAGATGCCCGCGGTGGAGAAATTCTTCCTGGCTGGATTGATCCATGATCTGGGGCGATTAGTCTTGTTGTCGCAGGTGCCGAAGAAAGCGACGGAGATTTTTGCGGTGTATGAAGGGCGAAGAATTTTGCTGCGGGATGCTGAATACGAGATTCTCGGTTTTGACCATGCCCAAATCGGAGAGGAGCTGCTGCGCGGCTGGCAATATCCGCCAAACCTGGTGCAGTCGGTGGCCTATCACCACCGCCCGATGTTGGCGGGGATCTTTCAGTTGGAAAGTTCGGTGGTGCATGTGGCGGATTATATCGTGCATGTGATGCAGATGGGCAATTCGGGTGAGAGATATGTTCCGCCGCTCAACCTGAGGGCCTGGGAGCGAGTGGGTCTGTCTCCCGACCTTGTCGAGTCGATCATGCAGTCGATTGATGAGCAAATCGAAGCGGTTCACGAATCCTTTCTGCGCTCGTCCAAGGGGCGCTCGAGGCCCGCGGCGTGACTCACGACTCAATCTATCCCGAGTTTTTCAGAGCCGGAATTGGCAAGCTTCGTGAGCAATGCAGCGGCGAGGGGGATTTTCTGGGGCTGTTCTCGGCGCTCGAACATCTCCGTCGCGACATGACCGATCGGCGGGATGTGCCGTCGATCCTCAAATCGACCGAACCTTACGTGCGGGGCTTGGATCTGTTCGAGACGATCGCGTTCTTTGTGATTAATCAGACCAGCTTCGAGTTTGAACTCAGGCACTGCGCTCCCGAGAGCGAGGGACCCTCGATGGATGCGGTGGTGCGACAGGAGATAAAAGCGGGGCGATTTGCCTGGGCGTTGCGCCAAAGCGCACCGACTTTCTTCAGAACTCAAAGCCCGCTTTGCGGCACGTGGGGCGTCCTGCACACGCTGGGGGTGAGCGGTCAGCGATTGGGCATGTTCTGCGGAATTCTCAAACGGGATCGGGCACCCAGCCAGGAATTCAGCTTTAGCTTGCTCTCCATCCTGCTGGGCACCTGCTCGGATGCTTTGGCGGGAGTCCGCACGACAGCCGAACTCCAAAACCGCATTCTGGCCGCCAATAGCGACTTGCAGCGGGCGCTGAAGGAAAATGAAATCCTCGCCCGCATTCCTGCCGAAAGTCCCGCGCCGGTGGTGCGCCTCGATAAAGTGGGGCGGGTCGTTTATAGCAATCAGGCGGGTCTCGAGGTGTTGCGAAATCGGGGATGGCAGGTCGGCGATCTGATTACTGGCGACTGGATGGAGATGCTGGAGGAAGCGTTTGAATCAAACGCAAAGCGTGAATTTGAAGGCGTTACTCAGGGCAAAGTCTATGCCTTCCTCATTGTTCCGATTTTAGAGGCCGGTTACGCCAACTTTTACGGGATGGACATAACGGCCCGGAAACAGGCCGAGACAGAACGGGAACGTCTCATCAAAGAACTTCAGGACGCTCTGGCCAAAGTTAAAACCCTGAGCGGCCTCGTTCCAATTTGCGCGTGGTGCAAGAAAATCCGGGATGATCGCGGCTTTTGGAACGAGGTGGATGTCTATGTCCAAAAGCATTCGGACGCGACCTTCAGTCACGGTGTCTGCCCGGAATGCAAGCAGAAGTGGCTGGCCACAACAATGGGCTCTCCGCGTTAGATCGATTCATCCTGAGAGCCTGCTTTCACACTGGCGCAAGCGTCAGAAGCTCAATACCAACTCCCGTGGCTGCGCGCTGTTTGTGAAACGAACCCAAAGCAAGTGGTCGGCGGTCGAGTATTCATAATCATTCATCGGCTGACCGGCGAGAGTCACTGCCCGAGGCCGGCTCGGGGCGTCGAGCAGGACGATGCCCGGAGTGTCTGGCACACCTTCAACGGTCCACGAAGGTGAAGAAGCCTCGCCTTTTGCCGGCAATGTCTTGCAGGCGGATGCCAGCACTTGCGGCCGACGGCTGCGCGGTGTCTGCAAGTCCAGCAGGAAAAACCTCGAAGCCGGCGCCAGTGTCACGCGATCGCGAACGCGGAGTTCGGGATCGAAGAGGTTTACAAAGCGCCCCTCGAGGACTTTCGGTTCGGCGGGCATGGATTCATCGAGGCCGGCGGCGACGATGTAAGGCCCGCGCCGGAGCAGCAGATAATTGGTCTCGCGCCACTTTGCGCGGGAGCGGGTGGCGGCCTGTTTGACCATCCCGATGACCCGGGCGTCACCTTGCGAACTCGCGGCAAGATGCGCCGGGTTTTCGCGCTCCCAGAGCAAGCCACCTTTGCCGATAGGCACGAGAGTGCCGACTTTTGCGGCAGCAGCCTGGTCGGAGGTCAGCTTGAGTTGTTCAAAAAGATGCTCGCGCGGTGTGGCGTAGTGGTGGCCGTCACTGTTCCACCAATCGCGGACCTGGTTGTAGGGATCGCTGTCATCGTCGCAAACAAGCAGCACCCCGCCCTGCTTGACCCAATCCGCCAGCGGGCGATGCACTTCCGGGGCCAGCGGTTTCATGCCATGGTAGCTGAGCAGCAGGATGCGAAAGCCGTCGAGGTAGTGCGGGACCGTCACGTTTTCAAGCTGGACTGGCGTTACCGGCAGGCCGCGCTTAAGGAGCGGCATGGCCAGGCCATAGACGTGACTCAAGTGCGGATCGCTGGGGCTGGGTTCACCTCGCTCGAACATCAGCGAATCGCTGACGAGCAAGCCGACGCCGGTGGTGCCGCAATCCCAGGCAACGCGGCGCTGGTTCATGTCGTTGAGCGCGTTCATCACCGTCTGCAGCTCGGTCGCGTAGGCGGGCGGCATCGGCTCACGTTCGCCAGGTTTCCCCTGCTTGGGATAGCGTCCGCCGAAAACGCGTTCCGGCCACGGAGCTACCTCATATCGCCAAACTTCCGGCTGGAAGAGCGACGCGACCAATGTGGATTCCCAGTTGACGCGATAATCCTGCCAATCATGCCCCGGGTCGTCCTCGACAGGGTCATTCAAGTACCAGACGGCACGGCCGGTGGCGCGGACAAGGTTCTGCATCACGCCGTATTCCAGGAAGGCCGTCTCGAAAGTGCGCTCGCGAAGCTGGCCGCGATAGAGGTTAGGAATGCGTGCCGTGCCGGTCCAGACCTGAGCGATGTAACCGTCACAGCCGTTGAGCCGGGCGAGACTCGATTCCGGGCTTACGATGCGGATATGGGCGTAACTGAGCAGGCTATGCGTCGGCACGTAACACCGCACCCGGCGGCCGGTGCGACGATTGTAATCCTGCACGTAGTCAAATATCTGTTGAAGCGCGCGGCGGTAGAGAAAATACTTCAGCTTGGACGATCGCCATTGCGCATCCACGGAGCCGTGCGGCGGCTGCCAGTCCTCGCTGTAATAACTTCGCCACTCACGCTTGAAGCCTTCAGAATACCCGCTATGAACCCAGAACTCCGGCTCTTCAAGGTGAATTGCCTCGGCCCCCGCGTCCAGCGCGCGCTGGATGCCCACGCATAGGAATTTCCCATAATTCGTGCCCGGGCACATGTAGTAAATGTCGCCGCCGTGGCTGACCTTGTTCCCGCGGGAATCGGTTTGGGCTTCGTCTTCATGGTTCACCCCGTCAAACCGTCCATAAAGGTAATCCTGGTAGGAACCCCAGGAAACGCCCGTCATCACGTGGATGCGATAGCCGCGGTCGCGCCAGGAGGCGATGCGCTGGGGCAAACCGGTGTCGATGCCATACACGATGGCGACGTCCGAGCGCAGGTTGGCGGGACCGCTCCATGCCTGAGCGGTTTGGAAGCACGTCCGCTCGAGCGCTTGTGCGGGATCGGGCGGGAACTGAGCGAGTCCATCGCGGGCGAAGAGAGAAACGCTGACAACCAAACCGATTGGCAGGAGGAAGATTGGGCTATGCATAAGAGTCGGCGGCATTAGAGACCAAATCAAGGCAGATGTGAAGTGGATTCTGGCATCGCCCTTCGTTGCGCTTAAGATCGGAGGCGGTGCCAGCGCTTTTATGGCAATCGAGTTGTTAGTTGTTTGGCAACGGCTGGGCGGCCAACGCGGTCAAAGCGTCACCGGTCAGTCGTTGGACCGTCCAGTCGCTCATGGAGACCGCGCCCAGTGACCGGTAGAACTCGAGCGAAGGAGTATTCCAGTCCAAAACCCACCACTCGAACCGGCCGCAATCGCGTTGTTTAGCCAAGCGGGCGAGATAGACCATCAGGGCTTTGCCGTATCCCCGGCCACGAAACTCGGGGCGAATAAACAAGTCCTCCAGGTAGATGCCCGGCTTGCCAACGAAGGTGGAGAAGTTATGGAAGAACAGGGCGAATCCCACACCCTCGGTCCCTTCGAATGCCAGCAGCGCTTCGGCTCTTCGGCGCTCGCCGAATAAGTTGCGCCGCAGCAACTCTTCGGTCGCCGTGACTTCGTGGGAGAGTTTCTCATAAGCGGCCAGCCCGCGAATAAATCCGAGGATCAGCGGCACGTCTGCCACTGTCGCCTCGCGGATGCTGAATTCGGTCTTCATGATTCTGACCTCGATACTGGCGGGTTCACCCGGTGAATTCAAGTGGCAGAGTGGCGCTTGGGATTCAGCCTGGTTATGAATTACTGATCACAAATCGCCCTTAAAGAAGCAAGTGAGCCCGCTAACCACGCGAAAAGAGGCCAAAATGACCAGATTCAGAAATGATTCCCGCTCACCTCCGACGCTCCAGTTAGGGGTTGTCGCGCGGAAGAAGGCTGCCTAAACTGTCCGGCAGAGATTCGCAATCAGTAAAATGGAAACGAAAGACTTATTCGGCTTTACGCGCAACGTCGTCAAAGGGCGCTACGCGCTGCTCACGCCCGGCGGGTTTGTGCCAAGCTATTTGCCCGGCTGGGAAAAGGCCGTCTGCAACGTGCTCATCTCACCCGCGATGGGGGCGCGGTTCTGCCAGTTGCTGATCACGCTGGAACATGACGGCCAGTGCCTCGGCAACACTGGCGTCAACCAGTACTTGATCTATATCCTCGACGGCAACGCGAGCATCATGCTGGATGACCGCCGGCATCGGCTCGAGGCCGGGAGTTACGTTTACCTGCCCGTTGGCAAAGACGTTCAGATCAAGGGCGGCGGCGCGCCCACGCGCATCCTCATCTTTCAAAAAGAGTATCAGCCCTTGCCGGGCGCGGCTAAACCGGCAGCGTTGGTCGGGCACGAGCGCGAGGTCAAAGGCCAGCCGTTCCTCGGCAATGAAGATGCCCGATTGCAGGTGCTCTTGCCGGACCACCCCGGGTTCGACATGGCCGTCAACATCTTCACCTATCAGCCCGGCGCCACGTTGCCGTTTGTCGAGACGCATATCATGGAGCATGGGTTGGTGATGCTGCGAGGCCAGGGCATCTGCCGTCTCGACGCAGATTGGCATCCGGTGCAAGCCGGCGACGTGATCTGGATGGCGCCCTACTGCCCGCAATGGTTTGTGGCGATGGGTAAAACGCCCGCCAGCTATATTTATTATAAAGACGTCAACCGCGACCCGATGTAAGCCATGCAACAGAGGCCTGGCTTACATCGCGGCTGAACGTGTTATCGCAGTTCCGGAAATGAATCAGATTCTGATCCCACCACTCCTCAAACGTCGTGCGCCAGAATCGCCTCGAGCCGGCGGCAGATTTCACGACCGTAGTCCGTCCATATCCCCTGGCCCCAATACCGATAGCAACTGGTCTGCGAGCATAGCAGGTGGAACAACGCGTTGCGATACCTGGGGTCGCTTGTCGCAATCCCTGGTTTGAGAATCTTTTCGTAAAACAGCGAGCTGCCCTTTTCCATCGGACCCAGCAGGGATTCGTAGCCCCTGACCCAGGAGATATTGTTTGTCCAACTGCCGCCTTCCACGTGAAATCGGTGGTCTTCCTTCTTCAGTTGGTCGATGACTTGCCCCAGGCGATCCACCCCGTCGCCCGGCTTGAACCGGTCCCATATCCGTTTCTGACAAATCGGCTGAAGCACGGGCAGATCCTTCTCCTGTATCCCCAGCGCAAACAGATGCTCGAGGTATTCGGTGACGTTGAGCGCCGGGGTGCTCGAACCGGAGCATTCGCGCATCACGTCCAAATACTTCGGCGGGAACTCGTTCATCATGACGCCCCCATTCTCGCCGTCCGCGATTTGTGTCACCAGCGGCGGCACCTGCCGGCCCGCCAACTCCCAGCGTGAGAGTCCCTTTGCCTCATAATACGGCTGCATTTGAGCGACGAGTTTGGTGTCACTGCCCTGCGTCTTGAGGATTGCAATAATGCTGGCTTCGGCCCCCCGGGCATTGCGGCAGACAAGCCGATGCGGCAGGTGTTTTCGTTCCGGACCATGACCGCTGTCCGGGCGCTCGACTGTATGCTCCTGGACGAGCACCCATTGGTAGCCGCAATCCTTGAGCGTCTTCACGAATTCGTAAGCCGTCTCGGGATGATTGGGCAGCGCCATTTCCGCGGGCGAAAACCCGCGCACGCGGCTCAGCGCCTCCAGTCCGAAGATCGCTGCGAAATGATGGCGCCACGCCATGACGTGCAACCGGTAGTCCTGCACCGGGGTGGATGGCGCCACCGCATGTCCCCACGTGTTGCCCAGCCATTCCACCGCAGTCCGGTAGCGCGGGTCGCACGTAATCCGTTTAAGCTGATCGAAAACATCGTTCAAGCCCATCTGGCGAAGGCCGTGAAGCAGCGTGCCCGAATAATCCAACATCACGCGGGGCTGTTTCCCTTCCTCGATCAGTTGAGGAATGAACTCCCCCATCCGTTTGTAGCACCAGTGAAAGACCGAGGCGTTGTGATTATCGCCGATGCCCGGGTTATCCATCATCTGCTTCAGGTTGCTGATGATCTCGGCCGTAGTGAGATTCTGGCCGCCGGCCGGAATCAGCGGCTGATGCATGTGCAGAGCGCTGGCAAAGGCGCTTTGAATGCCGCCAAAATTAATCCGGCTCTCCGGCAGGAACATCGGACGTCCGCCGCTGGCCCGCAGGGCGGATTCGATGCGCGGCTCGGAGCCGCAGATGTTCGGCAAACTTCCAACGTATTCAGGCAGATCACTCATAGGTTTGATGCATATCACCACTAAGCTCTTTCAAGAACCGGGTTTAGTCAACAGGACGGCGATTTTACTCGTCAATGCCAGACATCGCCCTTAATGGCATCGCCCGGCACATCGAGAAGTTGAACGCTGGATACGGTGCTCATCGTCTCGTGGTCGAAGAAGGTCCAGAGAAGCCGCTTGTCGCGAGTGACTTCGACCAGGTGCGGGGCTTTGCCGAACTGGCCATGGCCGAGCCAGTTGGACATGACGGTGTTGCCGTTGGGCAGCCGCTGCAAACCGGCCATGAGCTTGAGGCTGATGCCAGGCAGCTCATCGGCTTTGACCTCCCACACCGTTTTGCCGTCTTTGTCCACCTCGCAGACGCGCCGGCCGCCCGGGAAATCGCCGCAGGCGATGAGCGTGTTGCCGTCGGGCAGCCGGATGACGCTGTGCGGACCGCCCTGGGCGGGAATTTCACGGACTTGCTTGCCGTGCGGGTCGTATTCGCGAACGACCTGCTCGCCGTAGTGGGCAACGAGATAATTGCCGTTGGAAAGCTGGCGGGCGTTGCGCATATAGAGGTGGCCGCCATCTTTGCCTTCGGGCAGCAAGTGAACTTCCTTCACGAGCTTGCCATCCGGGGCCACTTCAAGCAGCCGCGCGGCGTTGCACTCGCCAATGAATGTGTTGCCGTTGGCCAGTCGCTGGCAGGCGTAAATCTCGCTCTTGGATTCGTAACTGAAGACAACGTTCTTCTGGCGCGTGATCTCCTTCACACCGTGACCCGTGTTGAACAGAAGATTGCCGTTGGGCAGCGACCACAGATCATTGCAATGTCCAGCCGAGTATTCCCACTCGACCTTGCCGTCGGGATTGACAATGAAAACCTTTCCGGCGGAGTAGTCGGTGCAGACGAAGGAATGGCCTTTGCCTTCCTGGACTGCCTTGGGTCTGGCCGCAGGCTGCTCCTGGGCCCCAATGCGAGGTCCGGTCAGCAATGGCAGTGCGCCGAGGCACGCAATAATCGAGAGAAACCGGCTCAGTGGAAGAACACTCGTGATCATAGACGCATTTTGTCTGGATTGTGCCGCGCTACCACCTCGCCGGCAAGTCAGATAGGCGTCGCGGCGCTGGATTTGTTGGTCAGCGACCGTGAAATCAAATTTGCCCTTCTGCGGCTCGACGGTTTGCCACTTGGCCGACCAGTCGCGCCACCAGACGATGCCAGCCTCGCGGGCGAGCTACGAAATGCCCTTGGAGACCATCACGAAACGCAGTGATTCTCTACTCAGGACAATCAACCCTTCGATCGAAACAAGCGCAACCACCGCTTCCACCACACTGGCATGGTTGACTGCGCAGCCAGAGACCGGAAATTCCGACGGAGCCGCCAGCTTGCATGAGCCAGGAAGCCACCACAGATTAGGAAGTGCGCGCCTGCCCATGCGGCGTAAACGCGCTGGTCGGTAATGCGCGGGAACGTTCTGAAATGGCGCTGGGCGGTTTCCCAAGTCACCATGATCCCGATGAACATCACAAAAGGCAGCAGACCGGCTTTCCAGATTGCGATGAACGTGGCGCGCACGGAGTTTGCCTGCAACAAGCCTTGATAAAGCCCGATTCGGGCCAGACTATAACCTTGAACGGGAAAAACCACCGAGGCCCAAATGGCCAGCGGAAAGACTTCATGGTGCCGAAACTCCTGCCACCCCCCGCGCACGTTGAAGTAGGCAAACGCGATGAAAGAGGAGAAAACCGATCGTCACGCCGAGCGACGCGCGAGAGCTGGCGAACAGCGAGGAAGCACAGACCCCGATCGCCAATGACAGGAACATGATGGTCACCAGCGCGAGCATGACGAAGGCCAGTTGCATCAGGCTGACCCCGCCCATCAACATCGGTATCGCCACCACCGGCAGGGCAGCCATCAGGGTAAGCACCATGTTCAGCGACGCTGCGGCCGTCTTGCCCAACACCACGTCGTAACTGCGCAGGTCCGTCAGGAACAACAGCCCCAGAGTCCCTTCACGCCGTTCACGGCTGAGGCAATCCACCGTGGTCAGCGGCCCGGCCAGCATGGCGCAAATCATGCCAAACCCGCCGAGTATGGCAAAGAGTTGGCGGCCCATGCTGCTTGGACTATACCACTGGCCAAGCACCAGATAGACGAACACAAGAAGCGCCAGAGCCACACCCATGGCCAGCACCCGCCGCCACCAGGTCTTTGGCTGCCGCGACACCTCCAGCAACTCGCGCTCGACTATGGGCAAAAAACGCATGACCGCCCGCCACTGTTACCATCGCGCACCGAGGCGATCAGGTGATCAGTTGGCGCCAAAGTGCGTCCATTCCCTCGGTGATCTTTCGTTTCAACAGCGTTTCGGGCAGCCAAAACGGCCTCTCGATTACGGTGACCGTGGCCTGGCCGGTCTCGAAAGAGAATTCCCCTTTAACCCCGTGAGCGGCGAATTTGCCGCGAAGAACACCCTCGCGGAATTCGAATCCACCCTCCACGCCAGGACGCGAGAATGCTCCAGTTTGCTCGTCACCGGTGATACTGAGCTGATTCTGCCCTGCCATCTTGCAGAGCATGGCATAGCTCGGAAGCTCCTCAAGGTTTTTGATTATTGTAAACGACATCTTCGTGAAGCAGCCCGCAGATGGCCAGATAATGACACCAAATGAGGAACTTCAAGCACCCACGGCAGAAGTCCCCATGTCCACCCGAATCAGACTGCGCGGCTTTGTTAGACCGTGATTCATGAGTCTCGAAAGTCCACTCGCCGGGCCAAAGTCTCTCCCCGAGTCCCCGACAAAAACCTTAAGCCTTGAGCCGTTTCAGGCCAGCGTTCGTTTGCGCAAGGTTGAACTGTGTCGCATCCCACGCGTCGCCGACCCATTCCTTCATTTCCTCGTGATCCTCGTGCTTTGGATTAGCCAGCGCCGCCAACAGATCGTAGTAGCCGGGGAAGCCGCCGCAATCCTCTGGCGGGCAGGCGTTGGCTCCGCCCAGACAGACCGGATGTTTGAAGCCGGGGTCGGGCGGCAAGACCTCCTCGACAAGAACCTGGTGCTCCCAACTATCGCCAAAGTCGTATTCGTAAATAAACTTCATCTTCGCCTCCGGCGCGAGATCGGTCACGGTATAGCGCTTCTCGTTCAGGGTCTCGATGTCTCCGGCATCCCCTTCGGCGTCAGGCTGGCTGTAATAAACGCCGTCCGCCAAAAACTGGTGCAAGTGGGAGTCCGTCCAGCCCATCGCGGTCTGGATGACACTGTGCAGTCGGTCAAGCTTCATGTCCGCCCGAACGACGATGCGCCGCCAGATGAGCGGCTTGGAGCCGCGGAGCGTGATTTTCAATTGGTAGAGCGGCATCCCGCCGCCAGTCTCGGCTAATCGGATCATAGTTTGTTTTGCCCCTTATGCTACCAAATGGGTGGAGCGATTACAACAAAGTGTCAGCAATTCATTTTGACGGGGCGTGGGGCAGGTCTCCGACCTGCTCCGTGCAGACTCAATACCGCATGCGATAGTCGCCAGCCTTTTGCGCTGTGTTCAGTGGAATGAGCCCATGTGAAATTAACTCCGTAGGAGTGGCATGTTTATAGAAACGGACACCCACTATTGTTCACCCGTCGCTTTGGGTGAGGACAGCCGTCCCGGCGAAACAGCCGGCGGCCCATTGGTCCCTTTGCCTCGGAAGGCTGAGCGCAATAGCCAGTGGCGTTTGAGCCCTTGCACTAAATCGTCGGTATCGACGACCGTGCGCGATATCTCGCTCAGGACATTCGTGTTCACTTGAACCTGGGTGTTCAAGTTGCTCGTCAGATTGGCTAGATTGTCCAGCGAACGGCTGAGGTTCTGCACCAGGACCGTCAGATTCGTATTGGCGCTGTCGAGTGTCGTGTTGGCGGTCTGCAGCGTGGTGTTGGCGGCGCCGAGCGCAGTCTCGATTTGGCGATGGATATTGGTCGGCAACAGCCATTCGCCCAGCGCACCGGGTCGGTCGAGCTGCGCGGTCACGGTGGCGATGTTGCTCAGGGCCGGGCGCGCGCTCAAAGCCACCGCGTTTAAGTTCGACGTCAGGTCCGCGCCGTTCGACAGCACGCGCGATAGATCATTGGTCAGGCTCAGAATATTCGGCAACGCTTTCTCCACGTCCGCCACCAGTTTTTCCAGCCGCTCGGTGACCGCCGCCGATTCGTCCGAAACGAGGTGATACGGCTTGGTCTCCCTGGTGTAAACATCATAACGCCCGTCTGGGTCGTTCCACATGCCCGTCATGAATTTCCGATTCTCAGTCGTGTTCATGACCAGGACATTGGTGTGACCAGCCGACGCGATGGCGGTAAGGTTGGTCAGCGGCTCCTTGGGTCGGGCGATCACATTCGTGCCCGTCGAGTCGGCAACTTCCTCCGCCAACACCCAGTCGGGTGAGCCAGCCAGGTTTTGGGCCTCAGCAATCGTCATCCGGCGCAGCGGATTGAACACATAAGTCGGGTAACCACCAGTGCCCTTGCTGACTTCTAACACGCGTTTGCCCAACAAATCCGCGGTGGCGACTTTGGCGCGCGAACCTTCCGTCCAAAGATACCCGTAGTAAGGCGCTTTGATCTCGAACTCGACATAGATGTTGTATTCGAACTCTTCCGGCGGCATGGGCTCCATCCGCGTAATCTGCCCGACCGCCATTCCCATGAGCATCACGGGGTCGCCGACTTTGATTCCCGTGGCACTGACGGCGAAGGTGAAATATCGGGCTTTGGTAAGAAACCAGCCTTTGCGCTCAGCGGTGTGATAAACGTAATAAGCAAAGCCAAACACCAGCAGCGCCATCGCCAGAATGACAAACCAACCCACCGCCCGCTCCATCCGGCTCAGGCGCGTGCGCAGTTGCGGTGTTAAATCTTGCAAAGCCATGCTCTGTTTACTCAGTTTGTGTCCGGTCCGTCAATAATTCATGCAGCAGTTCCTTGCTCGCGGCCCTGAGTTGCGCCCAGTTGCCGAGCACCGCAAGCCGTTGGTTGCGCAAAATCGCAAACTGCCGCGCGTGCCCTTTCCAAAGCCGCACGTCGGCGGTCGTAACCACCAACGTCACCGGCCGGTTTTGCGTGAGCCTGTGCCCTTTCGACAGTTGATCCAGAAAGGCCAGCCACCAGCTCGCCTGGCGCAAATCCAAACCACCGAGCGGGTTGTCCACCAGCAATACTTCCGGTTTGAGCGCCAGCGCCCGCGCCAACCCGGCCCGTTTCTGCCAACTCCGCCCCAGCGTGCCGGCCGCCGTTTCCGCCCACGGCGCCAGTTCCATCGCTTCCAGCAGCTCGCGCACCGACGCTTCCGCTTCGCCTGCGCTCAGGTTCTGATGATACCGCAACGGCAGGGCGATGTTCTCCGCCACAGTGAGCTGGTTGAGCAGTTGTCCGCCATCGAAGACCAGCCCCAGTCGCAATCGCTCTTTCAGGCGCGCCGCCTCGAAGATGGGCATTTCTTGGCCAAAGAACCGATACCGGCCACGCCGCGGCGCCATCAAACTGCCGGCCATCATGAGGAAATCGCTCTTGCCCGAGCCGTGCAACCCGGCCACGACCCAGTAATCACCGGGCGCCACCGTCCAATCGATTCCCTCCGCCACCACGACCTCCGGGTTCCGCATCGAGCCAACGGCCACGCCCTCCATTTCGAGCGCCGCTACGGCTGGTTTGACGGCTAGAGATTCCATTTACATCGCCAGATAGATGATGATGAACAGCGCATCGACCACTCCGCAGGCGATGATGCTTTGGGCGACGGCGGCCACGGTCGCCTCGGAAACCTCTTCCAACCGCAGCGGTTGGGCCAGGCCGTGATAGCACGTCACCAGCGCCATGATCGAACCGAAGGCCAGAGTCTTGAGCGACAGCAGCACAAAGTCCATGCCGCTCAATGCGACGGCCAGTTGCCGGAAGTATTCCTCGGGTCGCAAGGGAACATCCTGGATAAACGCCCACAGATACCCGCTCACCAGTGCGCCGACAATCAAATACACCGTCAGGGCAAAAACCCCCAGTGACATGCCGATTACCCGCGGCACGACCAGATAATGCACCGGATCGATCCCAAGAGCTTCCAATGCCTCGACTTCACCCATCGCCCGTGCCGTGCCCAGTTCAATCACGTTGGCAGTCCCAATCCGCGCGAGCACGAGCAGCGCCGTCGCCAACGGACCCAATTCCCGCACCACGACAATGACCATGATTGTCCCCAGATAGTCAATTGCGCCGACCCGGGTCAGCCACGAAACGGTCTGGCCGATGACCAGCAGCCCCAGCGCAGCCGACACAAACAGAAACATCGGCAGCAACCGCAGCCCCGCGCGAGCGACTTCCTGCCGCACCCGTGGATGAATCAGCCGTCGCGCAACGCCGAATTTGCTGATGATGACCCCAAGCGTGATGAGTGCAAACGCCCCCAACCCTCGCACCGTCAGCAGGAGGTGGAACAGCTCGCGCCCGAGATAATTCGTGAACTTGCGGGGCAACGGCAGGCGCAAATGAGCCCGCATCTGCGGCGAATTGAGCGCGCTGAGTTTCCCTATATTCACGCCGGCAGCGTAAGTTCAGCGCCTCCGCCGGTCAAAGGCGATTTATGACTGACAATTGTCATTTCCCACATCTCACGTTTTTCCAACATCGTAAGCGGAATGATTCGAGCGCGAACACGAAGCGCGAACATGGAGCGCGAACATTTCTGTCCGCGGTCCAATTACCCAGGGTGGTGGTTTTGGAAAAATCTGAGATGCGCACGTCAGGGCAGAACTGGATTGGCGGCGCGTGGTGCGGACTGCTACTGATAAGAATTTTCTTTCTGGCGCGTCCGCTGTACTTGACCCTGCGCGGGTGATGTGTTGCGGTTGTGTCAATAGTTGGATCACCTGCTTTGCCGTTAACGGGACGAGCAGCGTCCGGAGGTCTTTAGGCAACTCTTTGGTGCTGGGATTGTGTTTACTGGGCGCAGTTACGACTTTTGCGGCCACGAATCCGCCCGCCATCATGGAAGGGTTCGTCATCCGATCGTGGGGGACCGAAGCGGGCCTGCCTCAGAATACCGTCAATGCCATCGCGCAGACACCGGACGGCTATCTGTGGGTGGGCACACGCGACGGGCTGGCCCGATTTGACGGGGTGCGGTTCACCGTCTTCGGCTTGCGGGACGGTCTGCAGAGCGTCGAGGTGCAGACGCTTTATGTGGATCGCCAGGGGACGCTCTGGGTTGGCACCAGCGGTGGGGGGTTGAGCCGGTGGGTCGAGGGCCGGATCGAGAACGTGACGATGCCGTACCATTCGGTGGCGGGGGATGCCGTCACAGGATTATCCGAAGATGCCGATGGGCGGCTCTGGATTGGGACCGTCGCGGGCTTGAGCCTTTGGCAGGATGGCCGATTTGTGGAGATGCGCGAGTTGGCGAGTCTGGAGCGGAACGGCGTGAGGGCGTTGTGCTGCGACCGGAACGGCGGCATGTGGATTGCCACGAGTTCCCAGGGATTATGCGAATTCCGCGACCACCGACTGGTGGAGAGCCGGGGTCCGTTGGGCAACGAGAAGATCGTGGCCTACTGTTTGCTCGAGGACCGCGCCAGCAACCTTTGGGTGAGCGTCGGCAACGGGACTGTGTTATGTCGGCGGGAGGGCGAGTGGGGAAGGTACACCCAAACCAATGGGCTTCCCTTTGCGTTCGTCACCTGTCTGGCGCAGGAGACGGATGGCACGCTGTGGGCCGGTTCTTTGGACGATGGCCTTTATTGCTTCCAGGGGGAACGATTCATCCCCCTGAGGAAGGAGCAGGGCCTTTCGGCCAATGACATCCGATCTCTGTGCCCGGACCGCGAGGGTAATCTGTGGGTGGGCACGCGAACGGGAGGCTTGAACCGATTGAGCCGCCGAAAACTGTTGAGCTGCGGCGCTGCGCAGGGGTTGGCCAATGATTATACGCGCGGGGTCGCCGAAACAGCGGATGGCACACTTTGGGTGGCGACCACCGGCGGCGGTCTCTATCGAGGCAGACCTGGAAAATTCGAGTCCATTGCCCCATATTATGCATTCGCCGAATCGGTCCTGGCGGCTCGGGATGGCACTCTGTGGTGGGGGGCGGCGCGGGGGTTGTTGAGCTGGAAAGACGGGAAAGTGAGCGGCACTTACACGAACGAGACCTGGGTGCGCTCGGCCACTGTGACCGCGCTATGCGAGGACCGGCAGGGGGGCTTATGGGTCGGCACCTCTGAGGGCAAACTGGTCCATCTCGAAAACGGGCAGTTCGTGGAATTCCCTCTCCGAGCCGCCCGCGGACCCATCACCGCGCTGGCAGCGGGAGCCGATGGGGACTTGTGGGTTGGCTCGACGGCCGGGGGCGTGAAACGTATCCGCTTGGGGAGCGATGCCATTCTGTCGGTAAAGAACCTGCCTGGCGAGGCCATTCGCACACTCTACCTGGAAGGCGACGGCGCGTTGTGGATTGGAACTGCTGGCGGAGGGCTAAGCCGCTGGCGTGACGGACGTGTAACGACCTTTACAGCCCAGCAAGGCCTCGGGGCCGACAACATCGTGCAAATCGTCGAGGATGACGATGGCTGCCTCTGGCTCGGCTCGAGTCGCGGCATTCTCCGTGTCCGCAAGTCCGAGCTGGACGAACTGGCGGCGGGCAAGATAGCAGCCGTCCATCCACGAGCCTTCGGCGTCAATGATGGCATGCCGGCCGAGGAGTGCTCCAGCGGGTTTTTCCCGGCCGGTTTGAAAACCAAATCTGGCATGCTGTGCTTCTCGACCGTCAAAGGTCTGGTCTTTTTGGACCCACACCGGCAGGCAACCAATGGCCCGCGGCC